>NZ_JBQGAN010000030.1:0-45427 GCF_056542865.1 Ruegeria sp. AA6 | reverse complement strand
CAATCTCTTCGGGCTTTGGTCTCTTGTTTGCCATTCGTGGTCCTCCGTTTCCTAAACATAACGGTGGACCAGTTCAGTTGGGGAGGCCCAGTCAGCGTCCCATGAGGCTTTTAGAGCTCTCTCCAACTGATAAAAATTGTCGTCGAAAGATCTTCCAAGACCATTACCAAAAATCACTAGTTTCTTTGGCAGTATTGTACTCCAAACAAAATATGTAGGAGTACAATATCTCTCGTTGAGGTAGTATCAAGGAGATAGCATCTACCGCGCAAACTTCTTATGTTTCAACCGCTTGGGCTCCAACGCATCTGGTCCGAGACGGCGCTTTTTGTCCTCTTCGTAGTCCTCGAAGTTGCCCTCGAACCACTCGACATGGGCATCGCCCTCAAAGGCCAGAATGTGTGTGCAAATCCGGTCGAGGAAAAAGCGGTCGTGCGAGATGACCACGGCACAGCCGGCGAAATCGACCAGAGCGTCTTCCAGCGCGCGCAGGGTTTCGACGTCAAGGTCGTTGGTCGGTTCGTCGAGCAGCAGGACGTTGCCGCCCTCTTTCAGCAGGCGGGCCATGTGGACGCGGTTGCGCTCACCGCCTGACAGCAATGAAACCTTCTTCTGCTGATCGCCGCCCTTGAAGTTGAATGACGAGCAATAGGCGCGGGAATTGACCTGTGCGTCGCCCAGTTGGATGATCTCGGCACCGCCGGTGATCGCCTCCCACACGGTATCGTTGTCTTTTAGGTCATCGCGGGACTGGTCGACATAGGACAGCTCGACCGTATCGCCCAGCGTGATGGTGCCGCTGTCGGGCTGTTCCTGACCGGTGAGCATTTTGAACAGGGTCGATTTACCGGCACCGTTGGGGCCGATGACGCCGACGATGCCGCCGGGGGGCAGGGCGAAGTCCAGCCCTTCGATCAGTTGCTTGTCGCCCATGTGTTTCGACAGGCCCTCGACCTCGATCACCTTGCCGCCAAGACGCTGACCGTTGGGGATGACGATCTGGGCGCGGGTCAGCTTTTCGCGTTCGGACTGTTCGGCCAGTTCGTTATAGGCGTTGATCCGCGCCTTGGATTTGGCCTGACGGGCTTTTTGGCCCTGACGCATCCATTCCAACTCGCGTTGGAGAGTTTTCTGCTTGGACTTGTCCTCGCGCGCTTCCTGCTCCAGCCGTTTGGCCTTTTGTTCCAGCCATGCGGAGTAGTTGCCCTCGTAGGGGATGCCTCGGCCGCGGTCGAGTTCGAGGATCCAGCCGGTGATGTCATCCAGGAAATACCGGTCGTGGGTGACGATCAGGATGGTGCCCTTGTAGTCGATCAGGTGCTGTTGCAGCCAGGCGATGGTCTCGGCGTCCAGGTGGTTGGTGGGTTCGTCGAGCAGCAGCATGTCGGGCGCTTCGAGCAGCAGCTTGCAGAGCGCTACACGGCGTTTCTCACCACCTGAAAGGTTGGCAATGTTGGCATCATCCGGCGGGCAGCGCAGCGCCTCCATCGAGACGTCGATCTGGCTGTCGAGGTCCCACAGGTTTTCCGCGTCGATCGCGTCCTGCAGGGTGGTCATCTCCTCCATCAGTTCGTCAGTGTAGTTCTCGGCGATCTCCATGGCGATCTCGTTAAAGCGATCGACCTTGGCCTTTTTCGTGGCCACACCCAGCATGACGTTTTCGCGGACGGTCAGCGATTCATCCAACTGCGGTTCCTGCGGCAGATAACCGACCTTGGCGCCCTCAGCCGCCCATGCCTCACCGGTGAAATCGGTGTCGAGGCCAGCCATGATCTTCATCAGTGTCGACTTACCCGCGCCGTTGACGCCGACGACACCGATTTTCACGCCGGGCAGAAAGCTTAGGTGGATGTTTTCAAAGCACTTCTTGCCACCGGGATAGGTCTTTGAGACACCCTGCATGTGGTAGACATATTGATAGGCGGCCATGTCGCGTCCTCTGGGTCGGGGAAATTGGGTTGAAACGCTGGATATCCGAGGCGGGCGGGCGGGGCAAGCTGGTGGTTTTGTGAATTTCGCAGGGATGCGGTTCAGTCTAAACAGGCGCAGTTGGAAACGGGGTGCGATTTGTCGAAACTGGCAGAATTGATAGAGGGTTGGGCGCAGCCAGGTCGGGTGGAGTGGATTGGCCTGCGACCCGAGCGGCGGGCTGGGATGATCGATGTGGAAACCGCGATGATTACCTTTGGCGGGCTGGACGGGGACCGAGGGCGCGCGGGTAAGAGGGCGGTGACCTTGATCCAACACGAGCATTTGGCGGCGATAGGTTCGTATCTTGGGCAAAGGTCGGTCGCGCCTGACACTCTGCGGCGGAATCTAGTGGTTTCTGGGATCAATCTCGCAGCGCTCAAGGGGCGCGAGGTGCAGGTGGGCGAGACTGTTCTGCGTCTCACCGTGATCTGCGCGCCGTGTAGCCGGATGGAGGAGGCACTGGGTAAAGGTGGCTATTCTGCTGTGCGTGGGCATGGGGGGTGGTGTGCCGAAGTTGTCCAGCCCGGATATGTCCGGTTGGGTGATCCGGTGCAACCTGTTAATTGACAAGCTGCTTCAGTTCTGAACATCAGCAGGGCATGGAGCGATGCGATATTCCATACGCGCGGCCCGGGCAGGTCATTGGGTTGTTCGGCGGGTCTTTTGATCCGCCGCATCAGGGGCATGTGCATGTCACGCGTGAGGCGATGAAGGCGTTTGGGTTGGATCGGGTGTGGTGGCTGGTGTCTCCGGGGAATCCGTTGAAAGAGCGTGGACCGGCACCGTTGCAGCGACGGGTCGATGCGGCGCAAAGCATCATGCAGCACCCGAGCGTTGAAGTAACGGAGATCGAAGCGCTGACGGGGACGCGAGCGACGTCGGACACTTTGGCGGCGCTGCGGCGGCTTTATCCGCAAGTCCGGTTCGTCTGGCTGATGGGCGCGGATAATCTGGCGCAGTTCCATCGCTGGAAAGACTGGCGGCTGATCATGGACAGCGTGCCTGTGGGCGTGGTGGCTCGGCCGGGAGATCGGATATCGGCGCGTATGTCCCCCGCGGCACGTCTGTACGCCCGCTACCGCATCGACGGGCAGGCGCGGCATCTGCTTGGGCGTGCGCAGGCTCCGGCGTGGTGTTTTGTGAACGTGCCGATGGTCGATGTCAG
This sequence comes from Ruegeria sp. AA6, assembly GCF_056542865.1. Taxonomy (NCBI): domain Bacteria; kingdom Pseudomonadati; phylum Pseudomonadota; class Alphaproteobacteria; order Rhodobacterales; family Roseobacteraceae; genus Ruegeria; species Ruegeria sp. AA6. Next base: position 42,291 of record NZ_JBQGAN010000030.1, on the reverse strand, counting down.
CTCGACCGAGTTGCGCAGGCGCGGAGATTGGCGCGATGAGGTGTTGCCGGAATGACTCCTGTCGGCGCATAATCTTAATCAAGTGATTGTCTGCATTTAAGCTCTGGGATTCTAATAGACCCATGGTCGATCGTATTTCGCGTCGTTTATTTCTTGCGGGTCTTGGTGCCTCGATTGTGTCGGGCACGGCTTTGGCCGACGCCCCTTTGCACTCTTTGCGCCCACAGCTGCGCGGGGACTTGCCCAGCGGTGCCGAGCGCTTAATTCAGGCAGCGGGGCTGAAAGGCGAGGTTGTCTTTGCTGTCGCAGACGCGGAAACCGGCACCCAGCTTGAGGCATTTGGTGGAGATCAGGGATTGCCGCCTGCCAGCGTCGCAAAGGCGCTGACCGCGCTTTATGCGTTGGATGTTCTGGGTGCGGATTACCGGTTTGAAACTGCGTTGATTGCTGATGGTCCGATCACGAACGGCATATTGGACGGCGATCTGATCCTGGTGGGTGGTGGAGATCCCCTGCTGGACACCGACGATCTGGCAACGATGGCGGCCAACCTGCGCGAAGCTGGGATTACCGAAGTGCGGGGCGCATTCAAAGTCTATGACGGGGCGTTGCCCTATGAGTTCAGTATTGATCCGGGGCAGCCGGATCATTTGGGCTATAGCCCGGCGGTCAGCGGTATCTCGTTGAATTTCAACCGTGTGCATTTCGAATGGAAGCGCTCGGGTAATGATTATAGCGTCACAATGGATGCCCGCACCGCCCGCTATACGCCATCGGTCGACATGGCGTCGATGCGGGTCGAAAAGCGTAGTTTGCCGATCTACACCTATCAGCCAAGCGCGCGTCAGGATCGGTGGACCGTGGCCAGTGGCGCGTTGGGCAATGGTGGCGCGCGGTGGTTGCCGGTTCGCAAGCCTGCGCTTTACGCGGGTGATGTGTTTAGGACTTTGGCGCGATCTAACGGTATTGTCCTGGGGCGCGTACAGATCACGGGGCAAGCGCCGCAGGGTACTGTTCTGGTGGTACATCAGAGTGACCCGCTGGATAGTATCCTGCGGGGCATGCTGAAATACTCGACAAACTTGACGGCCGAAATGGTGGGGATGGCGGCCTCGAAGGCACGCGGTGCAGAGATTCAGAGCCTGGAGGATTCAGCTGCAGAAATGAACCGCTGGGCGGCTGAGACCTATGGCGTAACCGGGTTCGCCATGGTGGATCACTCAGGTCTTGGCGGTTCGTCACGCATGGCGCCTGAGGCGCTGGTCACAGCCCTTGTGGCGGCGCGGAAGAATGGGGAATTGCGACCGCTGCTGAAAAAATTCACTTTGGCCGATAGTCAGGGCCGCCCGGTCAAGGATCACCCGATAAGGGTCGACGCCAAGACCGGAACGCTGAATTTCGTGTCGGGATTGGGTGGGTTTATCACCGCACCAGATGGCTCGGAATTGGCCTTTGCTGTTTTTACCGCTGACGTGGAGCATCGCGCGACCATCCCCCGAGCGCTGCGCGAGCGTCCTGATGGGGCCCGCAGTTGGAACCAAAGGTCGCGAAAACTGCAGCGGGCGCTGATTGAACGCTGGGGTGCGTTGGCCGGAAGCTAAGCTCAGGTTGTGTGCCGTGCGCGTGCGCCGCGTTCGATCGCTGCGGCATGTAGGCGGTCGATATTTAATTCGTAGCGAATTTCTTCCAGTAGACGCAGCTCGGTTTCCGCCAGCGACCCATCCGCTGCTGCCACGTCGCAGGCCAGCGCATACGCGGTTTCGTTCAACCGCTCGGGCAGGTTTTCGCGGATCAGGCCGAACAGGGCGTCCAGGCCGTCTTCCTGCTCGAACAGGTCAAAGACGGTTTGCGACACTCGACGCGTCCGGTCGATATCGTATTCTGCAAACACCGGCAGCATATTGACCGCGCCTTCGATCTTGACCAGCTCGGCCGTGCGGATAGTTTCATCCGACGCAGATACCGCGACCATGATCGCAACAAGGCAATCCTGTGGGGACATCGGGTGGGGTACTTGTTCGGTCATGGTGTCGTCCTGATTGGGCTTTTCTGCGCTCGCACGATAGGAGGGCTGGCGGGCAGGTTCAACGGATTTCGCCGCTTGCCCGGTCAGAGAATGGGCAACGGCCCACGTGTTTTGGTCTGGCGCAGCACGAAATTGCTGCGTGTATCACGAACCAGACCGGATTTCAGTAGCCGCTGCATGATGAAATGTTCGAGATTTTCGGGTGTTTTTGCATACACCTTCAGAATGAAATCATGATCCCCAGTGATCGAGGCGCATTCGACGATCTGCGGCTCGGTCTCGACGAGTCGCAGGAATGAGGTGATGCTGTCTTCTTGGTGATCGCGCAAGGCGACATGGACATAGGCGATGGCATCAAGACCGACAGATTTTGCCCGGACCTGCGCTGTATAGCCGGACACCACGCCGGATGCTTCGAGATCGCGCACCCGCCGCCAGCATTGCGAGGCCGACAGGCCGGTCCGGTCGGCGAGTTCCTGCATCGACAAGCGGCCATCGGTTTGGAGCTCTTGTAAAATGGCGATATCGGAGGGTTGAAGGGTTTGTTTCATCAATAACGATCCTGCGAGATGTATTCTCCAAATTTAGCCAAAATCTCTAGAAAACCAAACCATAACTATCGCTGTGCGTGGCTATACTTTTCCCTGAGGAGGAAAAGGGATGCCAAAGTCGACCAAGTACGTTGCAAAGGTAGCCGACGATCGGGGCCATATCGCCTATACGCCAGAAGAGGATGCCGTTTGGGCTGACCTCTACGCTGCACAGCAAGAGAATGTGCAGCGTTATATGGCACGCGATTATCTGGCCGGGCTGGAGCGGCTGGAGTTGCCGAAGACCCGCGTCCCTTCCTGCGCGGATATATCAGAGCGTTTGCTGGATATGACTGGTTGGCGGGTGCAGCCGGTGCCGGCGCTGATCGGGTTCAAGACATTCTTTGGCATGTTGGCGGACCGGGTATTTCCCGCCGCATCCTTCATCCGCTCGCGGGAAGATTTTGACTATATCGAGGAACCGGATATCTTTCATGAGATATTCGGGCATACGCCGTTGCTGAGCGATCCGCGTTTTGCCGCTTTTAGCCATGCCATCGGCAAGGCTGGGGTGCAGGCGGGTGACAAGGATTATGCCTGGCTCATCCGGCTGTACTGGTTCTCGATTGAATTCGGCCTGCGCCGTCAGGATGGTGAGATCAAAGCGTTGGGATCAGGGCTTGCGTCCTCGCCCACGGAACTGGTCTATGCTGTCGAAAGCGACATTCCCGACCGTGATCCGTTTGATATCATGACGATCCTGCGGACTCCGTATCGGATCGACATGCACCAGATGGGCTATTTCGTGCTAGACTCACCTGAGGAGCTGTTTGCGGCCGCCGACCGAGACTTGCTGGCCGATGTAGGTCAGGCACAGTCCCTTGGGTTGCTGCCAAACAAGTTCCCGGAAAAAGCAACAGCGGCGGAGTGAACAGATCATGACCCTAACAGGAGAAACCTGCAGCCTATCGGATCGTACCTGCGTGCCTTGTTCTGGTGGCGTGCCTGCATTGACCCGCGACGAGGCCAATACACACATGGCCGAGCTGACGTCCGATTGGAAGCTGGATGCTGACGCGAAGACGCTGAGCCGTCACTACAAGTTCAAAGGGTTCGCCAAGGCGACCTATCTGGCCAATCTCTGCGCATGGTTAGCAGATCAACAGGGGCATCACCCCGATGTTTCATTTGGCTGGGGTTACGTCGGCGTTAAACTAACCACGCATGAAATCGGCGGCCTTAGCGAGAATGATTTCATCTGGGCGGCAAAACTGGACCAGTTAACAGCGTAATTCGGCTTTCTCATCAGGAAAAAAACCGCAGTTTATTGACTCATGCTGCACCGGCACAATAGGAGGGGTCGGTCGGTTGCATGGGGCGACCGGCGCTGTTTTTTCCCGATGGAGCTTAAAATCAAATGTCTGAACTGCGTGAAACCGCGATAGCGTCCAAGGCCTGGCCTTTTGAAGAGGCGCGCCGGGTGCTCAAACGCTATCAGAAAGCGGCTCCGGAAAAGGGATATGTCCTGTTTCAGACCGGCTATGGCCCTTCGGGCCTGCCGCATATCGGCACATTTGGTGAGGTCGCGCGGACATCCATGGTGCGCCATGCTTTTGAGCAGATCAGCGACATTCCGACCAAACTGATCTGTTTCTCGGACGATATGGACGGGTTCCGCAAGGTGCCGACCAATGTGCCGATGCAGGAAGAGTTGAAAGAAGACTTGCATCTGCCGCTGACCAAGGTGCGCGATCCGTTTGGCACGCATGCAGGCTTTGCGCAGCACAACAACGCGATGCTGTGTGATTTTCTGGATAGTTTTGGGTTCGAGTACGAATTCGCTTCGGCCACCGATTACTACACCAGCGGCAAGTTCGATGAGACGCTGCTGACTGCGCTGGAGCGGTTTGACAAGATTCAGGAAATCATGCTGCCGACCCTTGGGCCGGAGCGGCGTGAGACCTATTCGTGCTTCCTGCCGATCAGTCCGAAAACCGGCCATGTGCTGCAGGTTCCGACGCTGGAGCGCAACGTGGCAAAGGGCACGATTGTTTATCAGGAACCGGATGGCGAGAAGATCGAGATCCCGGTAACCGGCGGCAACGTCAAGATGCAGTGGAAGCCGGATTGGGCGATGCGCTGGGCCGCGCTGGGCGTGGATTACGAGATGTCGGGCAAGGACCTGATCGACTCGGTCACGCAGTCGTCGAAAATCTGCCGGGCGCTGGGCAAGCAGCCGCCGGAATCGCTGAGCTATGAGCTGTTCAACGACGAGCAGGGGCAGAAGATTTCCAAGTCAAAAGGCAATGGGTTGTCGATGGAGGAGTGGCTGACCTATGCCGCGCCGGAAAGCCTGTCTTATTTCATGTATCAAAAGCCCAAGACCGCCAAGCGCCTGTATTTCGACGTGATCCCGAAAGCAGTGGATGAGTATCATCAGCAACTGCGGGCCTATCCGGGGCAGGAGCTGAAGGCGCAGTTGAACAACCCCGTCTGGCATATTCACGGCGGAGACGTTCCGGAATCGACCCTGATTGTGCCCTTTGCGATGCTGCTGAACCTCGCGTCCGTTTCGGGTGCAGAGGATAAAGAGGCGCTTTGGGGCTTTATCCGCCGCTATGCGCCCGAAGCCACAGCAGAAACGCATCCCGATCTGGATCAGGCTGCCGGGTTCGCCGTGCGGTACTTCAACGATTTCGTCAAACCGACCCGTCAGCATCGTGCGCCAACGGATCAGGAGCGCGAGGCCTTGGAGGCTCTGAAAGCCGCGTTGGAGACCTATGAGGGTCCCATCGAAGACGAGGCGCTGCAATCGGTGGTCTATTCCATCGGGCGTGAGCGGTTTGACCCGATGCGTGGCTGGTTCACGGCGTTGTATGAGGTGCTGCTGGGGGCATCGCAGGGGCCGCGCTTTGGCGGCTTCATCGCCCTTTACGGCGTGCCTGAAACCATCACCCTGATCGACAAGGCGTTGGCAGGCGAACTGGTCTGATTTGACCTGATACCGCGTGGGGCTACTGTTGATGCAGGAGGTGGCCCCATGCGTCGACTATTGCTTGCTGTATCCCTGAGTGCTGGATTGGCCTCGGGTGCGTTTGCCCAAAACGCTGAGATCGAGGCGAATATAGCAGCCCAGATTCAGGCCTTTAAGGCGGACGATTTTGCCACCGCCTTTACTTTCGCTAGCCCCAATATCCAGCGCCTGTTCCAAACCCCAGAGAATTTCGGCGTGATGGTAAAGCGCGGCTATCCGATGGTCTGGCGCCCGGCAGATGTCCGCTTTCTGGAGCTGCGCGAGATAGCCGGAGCGTTGTGGCAGAAGGTGATGATCACCGACGGTGATGGCGGGGTTCATATCCTAGACTACCAGATGGTGCCACTAGACAATGGCTGGAAGATCAATGGAGTTCAGTTGCTGGGCAACGCCGATCCGGCGGCCTGAAGCAACACCACCGTCACGGTGACATGAGCGGCGGTTAATCCCTTTTCGGTACTCAGGCTTTTGCGTTCGGGGCGATGTCTCTGAGCACTGGGTTTATGCGCGCCGTTGCGGCGCGACTGGGAAAGGGATTTCTATGAACAAGGCAATCACCGACGGCATCGTATTCATGCCACCTGCATTCGCAAACGGTTTGAACGTATGGTCCAGTGGCGATGGAACGCCGGGCTCTCCAACCTATGATGGGTCAGGCTCGGGCGCGTTTGTTCCAGCTGACGCGGATTTCGGCGGTTGTCTGGAAATTCTCAAGGTCAACACCACGCAAACTCTGCGGTATATGGGTCAAACGCCGCTGTTGCCGGGGTGCTATTTGCAGATCAAGGCGCGGGTCAAAGCCATCAGTGGCCCGTTGCCCGAGGTGCGCATCGCCGGTTGGGCTGGCGGTGCAGGGGATGTGCGTGTCACTGGCGTTGTCGAGCAGGGGCCGGCGACGCAGCTTTCGGGCTATGGCTCGGTGCAAGAGATCACGGCCATTGTCGGCACCGGTCAGCGCCCCGGTGTGGACATGCCGTGGGGAGTTGACGCTTTGTACGGTCATTTTGGTCTGGATATTGATGGTGCGAATGGCGCCGTTGTCCGGGTTGACGATATCGAGATTACAGACATCACCGGGGCGTTTCTGCGGGATCTGATCAGCCTTGTCGACGTGCGCGATTTCGGAGCTGTGGGTGACGGCGTCACAGATGACTCGGCTGCGTTCGAGGCTGCGGATCAGGCCGCAAACGGGCGTCGCGTCTTTGTGCCCGAGGGCACCTATCTGTTGGCAGAAAACACGTCGATGGCGTCCGAGATGGATTTCGAGGGCACCGTGACAATGCCCGACGACAAGATGCTGCTACTTACCAAGAATTTCGACCTGCCGACCTATATCAACGCGTTTGGCGACGAAATGCTGGCCTTCAAAAAGGCCTTTCAGGCGCTGCTCAACAACTCCGACCATGAATCGTTGGATATGGGCGGGCGCAAGGTGTCAGTCACGGAACCCATTGATATGGCTGCCGCCGTTCCAAACCGGCAAAGCGGATTTTCAACCCGCCGCGTGATCCGTAACGGACAGTTCGACGTGAAAAGCAGCTCGGCCTGGGATACAGAGACCTTCACCTCGGTCGCGACCTACAACCCATCCGATCCAACCCGCCTAACCAACGTCGCCAATGTTGCTAACATTCCTGTCGGCGCACTGGTCGAGGGCAACGGGGTGGGGCGCGAAATTTACGTCCGTTCCAAGAATGAAGGCGCGGGTGAGATCACGCTGAACGCGCCGATCTATGACGCCTCGGGCACCCAGACCTTCACGTTCCAATCCTTCAAATACTTGCTGGATTTCACCGGCTTCAGCACCTTACGGAAGTTCGGAATGGAAGAGATCGAGTTTCAGTGCAATGGCCGCAGCAGCGGTATCCGGCTGGCTCCGTCTGGCAGCACCTTTGCGATTTCGAACTGCTTCATCAGCCGCCCTAAAGATCGCGGGATCACCTCGATCGGGACAGGGTGCCAGGGCATGCTGATCGACAATTGCCAGTTCTTGTCGACAGAAGAGTCCTTCAACGTTTCAAACCGTAAGTCTATCGCGCTGAACGCCACGGCGAATGATGTAAAGCTACGTCACAACCGGGCCGTGCGGTTCCTGCACTTTGCCGTATTGGGTGGCCCTAACAATATGATTCTGGGCAATCACTTTTTCCAAGGTGACAGCATCCCGCAAGGCGTGCGCAGCGCTGGCCTGGTCATGATTGGGACCTACAACAGTTCGACCATCTCGGAGAACTACGTAGACAATTGCTTTGTCGAGTGGACCAATGAACGGGACGCGGACCCAGTCTACACTGCCGGATTCTCGTTCAGTTCGATGGCGATTACCGACAATATTTTCTACTCCAGCGAAGTTGCCCCGTGGTTTAGTTGCATCGTTATTCGTCCGCACGGGGCCGGGCATTTCTTGAACGGAGTAGTGGTAACCGGGAACAAGTTCCGTTCGACAAACGGAAACATCGACCGTGCGGAACGGGTGGACACCACTTTTGCCGACTTGAACAGGCTGGCGCATCGGGATGTGACGTTTCAGGACAATACCTTCCACGGGGTCACGACGAAAGTCGCCAACCCAACCCGCGTTCGACACGCGCAAAATTCGGCCTCAAGCGTATGGACGGTTCAAACTGCCGGTGGATTGCCGTTCAACGGCTTTGCGCGCAGTTGCGATGCGGTCACCGTTCTTGGCCCTCTGAGAACGGTCTTTGGTTCGACAACATTTGGCGCACCTTATGCAGAGATGGAAAAGGGTGCAGAAAAGGATGCCATAAATCTGCGCTGGCCTGAATCGGTGCGAGGCGAAGTTTCTGCTATCATCCGAATGGAGCGTTGACCCGCAGATGATCGCCTCTTGCCAAGAGTGATCAATTCGCCGTGTTCAGAATTCGCTCCAAAGCGCAAGTTTCAGGCCCGTATCAGAGCGGGCCTGAGTGCGTTCCAGGCCCAGCACCCACGTGGCTTTGCTGTCCCGAGGTCGGATCATGATCGAAGGGCGTGCTCTCCAGAATAGCGGTCGATCAGGGGTGTAAGTCGTTTCGACTTGGAGCAACGGGTTGAAAAGCCGATCAGCAGAAAGTCCGGTCGTGATATCCAGTTTGCGGAACACTGCGTCATGTGTCCGGTACTCGACCGCAGTATCAATGGCTGTCCAACCACTTCCCCTGCCCGTGTTAAACACCTTGCCATATGAAAGGGTCAGTTTGTACAGCGCCCATGCGTCCCGTTGCCTGTGATGGGCACCTGCACCGAATTCGATTGCAAAACGACCCCATTTTCCAAAATCGGAAACAGGCAGCCGAGCGAACAACAGTGCATGGCCATAGACGTCTCGGTTCTCTTCGAAATCCAGTCCGATTGTCAGTTTGGGCATGTACCCGAATTCTGCATAAAATGCGGTTTTGTAGTCATACATGCCGCAGGGGTCTTTGACGGCCGTTACAGAGGTTGCTGTGAACGCTTTGCCCTTTTCCAGCAGCCATGCCCCCGACAAAGCCGGGGTCGCAACAAGCAGCAGAGAAAAAAGAAAGACGACCCGGCACATGCGCGCAGCATCCGCCAGCATGGTTAACCAATGGTTAGTTTTTTGTTCATTTTTTGGAAACCAACAAACAGCTCTTGTGCGGAAAGGAAACACGAGACCTTTCCAATTCCTGTGTTAGGCTTGCGAAAGTTAAGGGAGAATCCAGATGCCGAAAATTTCCAAGAACGCGAGCGTCCAGACCGTCATCACCACATTTGAAATGACACCGGGTACCTGCCATGATCTGCTTGAGGCTCTTACCGACGCCTATGCCGGATTTATCTCGAAACAGCCGGGGTTCATTTCAGCCGGTTTGCATGTGAATGACGCCCAGACACGGATTGCCAATTACTCGCAATGGGAACGTCGCGAGGACTTCTTGGCCATGCTGAGAACCCCCGAAATGCGCGATCGAAACCGCAAGATCAACGAGCTGTGCAAAAGCTTTGAACCGGTGATGTACGACGTGGCCGAAACTTTTGGTAGTTCCTGACCTGGATCAAAGCTTTAACGCCCTCTACCGCAGATGATGGTGCAAGAAAACGGAGGTGCACGCCATGTATCACAACATTCTTGTTCCCATTTCTTTCGATGCCGAACGGGATATTTCGGGACCATTGAAACTGGCTGAGATTCTGGCGACACCCGACGCTCAGGTAACGCTGTTGCATGTGGTTGAGCATATCCCGAACTATGCAATCTCTTATATGCCGCCTGAATACCTGACCGAAGCACGTAAGGCGCTACAGACTGAATTGAATGATTTGGCGGCCAAACTACCACATGCCGCGGGAGTCGTGGTCGAAGGGCATTCTGGGCGCACTATTCTGGATTGGGCAGAAACTCATAAACCCGACTTGATCATCATGGCGTCGCACCGGCCAGGTATGCAGGACCTTCTGTTGGGGTCGACGACAAACCATGTGGTTCGTCACGCAGCCTGTGCAGTTCACGTGGTGCGCTGAATGGGGCATGAAACATCGCGCGGGCCACAGATCAGAACAAGGCGAGGACGTGGACTCTCGCTTAGGTATGTCATCTGCAACAAAACCTCATCTTTCGACGTATAAGGTGGGGCGTCTCGAGTTAGCCACAAATTTGGGGTAAGACGACGGAATGTCATCCAGGAAGCGCGTTCTGAAACCCCTTTTTTTTGACCCAAGCGCTGCGGAGCGCCATAAGCGGGCCGAGGTCACGCGCAAACGTGCCTTGTCACCGCTTCGGATCATTTTGATGATCCTTATGCTGCCGGTAACAACTGCCGTCATTGCCATGGGTGTGTTTATTCGAACGTCCGAGTTCGAGCGGGAGGAGGCCTTGCTGCATCTGATCGCCCTAGCAGGTTGCGAGGTCGTCGCCCCCATAGCTCCGGGGCCGTTTTTTGTCGGCGAGCCCGGTTATCATCCGCGCAATGACACCGATGGTGATGGCGTGGCCTGTGGCACGGTCGCTGCGCCTGTTCAACCAAACACAGCGGCGCAGCAGCCGGAATCCTCGCCCTCCCGAACGGTGGGAAGCGCCAAGTTCGTGCGTCCCTGAACCTGCCCTGCGCGTTTCCCTAACATTGTGCTACACTGCGCGCGACGTGCCGTTTTTGGCCGTCATTGTGGGGTTTCGCCCAGACAGGGAGGAAAGACATGTTTGCACGTATTACTCAGTTCAAAATGAAGCCCGGCATGCGGGATGCGGCCGAGGCGAAGATGAATGAACTGAAAGATCAGATTATGGGCATGGATGGCATGCACAGTTTTACCAATGTCATGAACGAAGACGGCACGGGTTTCGTCGTTGCTGTGGTGCAAAGCGAAGAAACCTCGAATGCAAACGCGCCCAAAGTGGCCGAGCTGTGGGGCCATTTCGCCGAGTTCCTCGAAGGCCCGCCATCGCCCGCCGGTTTTGATGTGGTTGTCCATTGGGATAAAGCCCTTTAACCGCTTGCATACCACTGGGTGATCGCCGAGGTTCAGGCGATGACCCGTGATCAGTTCAACACCTTCTGCGCCTGCCTCAAGGCCACCACGCATGTGGTGCAATGGGGTAATGCGGACGTGTGGAAGGTCGGCGGTAAGGTCTTTGCGATCTGCGGCTGGAATGACGGGCGGGACGCGTTCACTTTCAAGGCGACCGATCTGGCCTTTGAGGTGCTGTCTGATGAGCCCGGCATCCGCCCAGCGCCCTATCTGGCGTCGCGGGGGATGAAATGGCTGCAGGTCTATGAAGAACGCGGGATGAGCGATGCTTCTCTGCGCGAGCATATCGTGACGTCTTATGATCTGGTGGTCGCCAAGCTGACCAAGAAGCTGCGGACGGAACTGGGGCTTTAACCCTTCATCGCGTGCAACAGGTCCAGCAGCCGTTTGCGATCATCGTCATCGGCATAATCCCCGGTCGCCAGGCGCTGGGCGATGTTCAGGCGCAGGCGTTCGTGCTGGGTGCGCACCTCTTCGCCTGCGGTCTCAGCCAGGGTCTTCATGATCACCGCCACCGCCTGCTGGCGCTTGGTGGTGGGGTTGGCGATGTAGTCGACAAGGCTCTGCTGACCGGAATCGAGGATGTTTTCGGCCAGATCGCGCAGTTGCTCACCATTGGGTAACAAGGGTGCAGGGGCGTTCTCGGGTGGCAGGATTTCCGGCAGGCTGCGCGGGGTTTCGGCTAGCGCGTTCGCACCGTCAACAAAGGCCTCGGTGATCATCCGCGTGATCCTGATGGCGCGCGGGTCCTTGAACAGGGCCGAGGCGATGGCCACGCCGTAATCCGTATAGACCCACGGATTGACCCGCCGCCCGCCACGGCCCTTGGGCTTTGAGATCACATTCTGTGATTGCAAATCGGCGACCTCGGCATCGGTCAACTGAAACCGGTAGCCCTCGAACAGGTCCTTGTTGCGCGAGACGGCCTGATTGAAGGCGCTGACGGATTTCCCGTAGAACTGCGCCAGATCCTCGGCCAGCACCACGCGGACACCGCGCACCCGGTGAATGGCGCTCTGGACCTTATGCGTGCTGGGCAGGGGGGTCGGGTTCGTCATGGCAACCGTTTGGAATCACAATTTGTGATTCCAAACGTGGAGGAGAGGGCGCTGGGCTGCAAGGGTGGCGTGTTGGGCGATTGGGTTGCTTAAAGAAAAGACGACCGGTTAGGTGAGCGACGAAAGGGCTTTAACATCAATAGGTTTCAGGTAGTCTAGCTCCATTAGTATTGGCATCTGACTAACGTCGTACAATCTCTTTCGATTTGGAGTCGTAATCTTATGGCAAATGAAATTGATGAAAGAATAGCAAGCATAGAGGGAAGGGCTACGCGGCTGGCAGCGTGGTTGTCATTTTTCGCAGGTGGCGTTTTGGGTGTGCTCGGCACAGTTGCTGCAAGCTACTTCGGCTACCTGAACCGTGATCGTGAACTCGATTTGGAACTCGCAAAACTGAGCCTTGGAATATTGGCTGGCGATTACAAAGAAGATGCAAATTATTTGCCGGCAAGAAGATTTGCTATCAATGGGCTAGAAAAAGGCACAGGAGTAACAATTTCGGAGGAGGACAAAAAAGACTGGGCATCTTCAGGTTTGGTTCCTACTAGCTTCTTAAAAGGCGCTATTTTCATGGACAACGACTGGTTCGGGGATGGAAAATTGTCCGTAATGGACGGTGTGAAAATGGGTTCCGAAAAAACTCATGCTCAAGCGATGCTAGATCTTCTTACGCCCGATATCGGTCAGTTTATTTGCTTAGATGTTGACGCCATTAGGCAATGCGGTCCGGTTGTGGCGATAGATACAACGAAATCAGTGGCCTGCGTGGACATTGGAGATGGATCAAAGACCTGCGGTTTATATGTGTCGGACGGCCAAACTGGTAACGCAGGTGATACCGAATAGCGTCTAAAAATCGAAACTACCTATGGCTATAAGCCATTCACCGCTTCCGTCGCTTCACATTCCCGCCCCGCTGGCCCGGCCGCCCAGCCGTTGAGCGCCCGCGCGATTTCACTGCGTCTTCCGAGGCTTTCTCGACCGCCCATTGGCGCGCCATGGGGTCGTCGGCGACGGCCAGATCGACCGCTTCCAGACGTTTGATCTCATCCCGGATGTTGGCGGCTTCTTCGAATTCAAGGTTCTCGGCGGCTTTGCGCATCTTCTCGCGCAGGCCGTCCAGATGCGCTTCCAAATTCGCGCCGTGCATTGGTTTGTCGATGGTGGCGGTGACGCGGTTCATGTCGACGTCGCCTTCGTAGAGACCGGCCAGAACGTCCTCGACATTCTTTTTAACCGTCTCGGGCGTGATGCCATGTTCCTCGTTATAGGCGAGCTGTTTGGCGCGGCGGCGGTTGGTTTCCTCCAGCGCGCGTTCCATCGAGCCGGTGATCTTGTCTGCATACATGATCACCCGGCCATCGGCGTTCCGCGCGGCGCGGCCGATGGTCTGGATCAGGGATGTTTCCGAGCGTAGGAAGCCCTCTTTATCCGCGTCCAGAATGGCGACCAGACCGCATTCCGGGATGTCGAGCCCTTCGCGCAGCAGGTTGATGCCGACCAACACATCGAACGCGCCCAGCCGCAGGTCACGCAGGATTTCGATCCGTTCCAGCGTGTCGATGTCCGAGTGCATGTAGCGCACCTTGATGCCCTGTTCGTGCAGGTATTCGGTCAGATCCTCGGCCATGCGTTTGGTCAGCGTCGTGACCAGCGTGCGGAAACCGTTGGCGGTGACCTTGCGCACCTCGTCCAACAGATCGTCGACCTGCATTGAGACGGGGCGGATTTCGACCTCGGGGTCCAAAAGGCCGGTGGGGCGGATGACCTGTTCGGTGAACACCCCGCCGGTCTGTTCGATCTCCCATTTCGCTGGCGTTGCCGAGACAAAGACGGATTGCGGGCGCATGGCGTCCCATTCCTCGAACTTGAGGGGGCGGTTGTCCATGCAGGACGGCAGGCGGAAGCCGTGTTCGGCCAGCGTGAATTTGCGCCGATAGTCGCCCCGGTACATGCCGCCGATCTGCGGGACGGAGACGTGGGATTCGTCGGCAAAGACGATTGCGTTGTCGGGGATGAATTCGAACAGTGTTGGGGGCGGCTCGCCCGGTGCACGGCCTGTCAGGTAGCGTGAGTAGTTCTCGATCCCGTTACAGACGCCGGTGGCCTCAAGCATCTCCAGATCGAAGTTGGTGCGTTGTTCCAGCCGTTGCGCTTCCAGCAGTTTGCCTTCGCCCACCAGTTGATCCAGCCGGATGCGGAGTTCCTTTTTGATCCCGATAATTGCCTGCTGCATCGTCGGTTTCGGCGTCACGTAGTGGGAATTCGCATAGACCCGGATCTGCTCCATCGTGTCGGTCTTTTCACCGGTCAGCGGGTCGAATTCGGTGATCTGCTCAAGTTCCTCGCCAAAGAAGGACAGCTTCCACGCGCGGTCCTCAAGGTGGGCGGGCCAGATTTCCAAGCTGTCGCCGCGCACCCGGAAGGACCCGCGCTGAAACGCCTGATCGTTGCGGCGGTATTGCTGGGCGACCAGATCGGCCATCACTTGCCGCTGGTCGTAATCCTGGCCGACTTTCAGGTCCTGCGTCATTGCCCCATATGTCTCAACTGAACCGATACCATAGATGCAGCTGACCGAGGCTACGATGATCACGTCATCGCGTTCCAGCAACGCCCGTGTGGCCGAGTGGCGCATCCGATCGATCTGTTCGTTGATCTGGGATTCCTTCTCGATATAGGTGTCCGACCGCGGCACATAGGCTTCGGGCTGGTAGTAGTCGTAGTAGGAGACGAAGTACTCGACCGAGTTTTCGGGGAAGAAGCCCTTGAACTCTCCGTATAACTGCGCCGCCAGCGTTTTGTTGGGCGCAAGGATGATGGCAGGGCGCTGGGTTTCTTCGATCACCTTCGCCATGGTGAAGGTTTTACCCGTCCCGGTCGCGCCCAACAGAACCTGATCGCGTTCGCCGTCCAGAACGCCGCCTGCCAGTTCCTTGATCGCCGTTGGCTGGTCACCTGCCGGGTTGAATTCGGTATGCATCACGAATTCTTTGCCGCCCTCCAGTTTCAAACGGGCGCGGACATCTTCGGCGGTCAACTGGGTCTTGTCGGAATGAGCATAGGCCATCAGGGGAGATTCCTTTCGCGCCTGATTTTGGTCTGTTTTTGTTCTTGTTCAAGAGGGCATTTCCAAACCCTTGAATTGCGACAAATGCGGACTTGTCCGCGCCGCCCGCCTGACGCATAAACATCCCAGCCAAGTGAGTACGGAGAGGCGACATGCGCGCACGGATTTACCAGCCTTCGCGAAACGCGATGACCTCGGGTATGGCCAAGACCCGCAAATGGGTATTGGAGTATGCCCCTGCGTCAGCGCGTGAGGTTGATCCGCTGATGGGTTGGACCTCGTCCAACGATACGCAGACCCAGGTGCGCCTGAAGTTCGATACCAAGGAAGAGGCGTTGGACTACGCCAAGGACAACGGGATTGATGCGCAGGTCAGTGAGCCGCACAAGCGCAAACACAACCTGCGCGCTCGTGGCTATGGTGAGAATTTCGCCACCGACCGGCGCGGTCCCTGGACCCACTAATATGATTGACATCCGCGAGGCAGATCCAATCTCGGACGCGCTGCGCCCGGTGGTTGAGGCACATTTCGCCCATAGCGAAACGGCCGGGCCTGCGGAGAGCAACCACACTATGGACGCCGAGGCATTGGCTGGGCCGGGGATTCGGTTTTGGGCGATGTATGAAAACGGTCAGCCAGTGGGTTGTGGTGCGCTCAAGGTGCTGCCGGATGGTACTGCTGAAGTGAAATCGGTGCATATCCTATCAAAAGCCCGGGGGCGCGGTCTTGCGCGTGCGATGATGGAGCATCTTGCCCAGCAGGCTCGATCCGAAAAGGTTTCGGCGTTGGTTCTGGAAACCGGTGCAGAGCATCTTTCCGAATATGATGCCGCGCGCAGGCTCTACGAAGCGTTAGGCTATTCCTATTGCGGACCGATTTTTGGATACGAGTCCGATCCGAATTCAGCCTTCATGCGCTTGGGTCTTGAACCCCGCCCGTAAAAACCGCAAGAAGGGCGCAGCGGTCCCTTAGCTCAACTGGATAGAGCAGCTGACTTCTAATCAGCAGGTTGAGGGTTCGAGTCCTTCAGGGATCGCCACTATTATCAAAGGCTTATGGTAGGTACCAGCCAGAGAATTAACTCCACATCTTGGTTGTAGGTGGCAAAATGGGGGCAAGCGCGCTGATTTGTGCGCATTTCGCCGTTGTCTGAGCAGTGCTTGAGAATGCGCCGGTGGCCTTCGGCTTGAGGATGACCCCTGAAAGATAAAATCTCAGATTGGTTTTCAGTCAGGGTTCAGATTTTATAGCCAGCGCCGTGTCGCAGCCAATAAGCCCAATCATTCAAAGTTTCACGGCTGGTAATTCAGCCTTTTTTGACTGGCCTGTGATCCCCCCAGTGAAGTTGTCCGCCGTTGGGATTAAGAAAGCAGAGGATCGGACTGCGGACGAACCGAAATAAGTCACAGAAGCTTTTACGAAACTGCGACAGCTTGAGGTGCTCGTCGGGCAATATGTGGCACGAGTTGATGCTATCCGCGAGGTTCGTTTAACTGAACAGACTTACTTCCGCTGGCGCGCGCAGAATGACGGAATGCGAACCGAGCAATTTAGGGAACTCAAACGGCCTTAGAAGGAGAAAGAGCGGCGAAGAAAGGCTATATCCGACCTCACGCTGGACAAGCTGATCTTTCAGGAGGCTGCTGCGGCTTCAACCCATGGTTCAGCGACGAACAGCTGAGCGGAGAAATCTTCTACGGCCGCAGATACTGATCTAACAATGTAGCAAACAAACACTGTTCGGGCGGTGTGCGAGTTGACAATTCAAAAGCTGAAAGTTAACCGAACTTACAAACATGCCAGCTTGGCAAGGCTATCAATAAGGTCTCCGTCAAGGGGTACATACAGGACTTCGTTTCAATGACGCAATTGCCTCGACTCTCCCTAAAGTTGTGGGTAGTCTCGATCTGAGGCTTGAAATTGCGGTCTTGACCTGTCGGCTGGTCCTTTTTGGCTGATGGTCGAACCAAGGCTGTGCCTAACTGAAAACGACACGTTGTTGAGCAAGAAAAGGCGCTAAGGATTGAAGTATTTAGTAGCATCTGGCAGCCGCTCTGGAAGCGAGTTTTCAATTAAGCTCCTGGATAAACTTACCGGTGGGAGCATTTACCCGATTGCCAAGGTTCATTCTGCTCGTGATTCTAACGGAGAACTCTCCCCATCCTACGCACAGCTGAAGCAGCAAGGCCGCGCGGCTGATTTTCCCGTTATCCACAGTGTCAAAACGCTAAAACTGGAAGATCCGGGAGTGGACGATGATGCATATGAATTCATGGAGACCTTCCCGGAAGCCATTGTAATTGCGACGTATAGACCTGTCGAAAAGATTGTAAACTCGCACGGCAACATAAAACCATGGGGCATGTCGCCAGATAGGGTTGTGAAGAACTGGATGAACAACCTTGAGTTTTATGAGCACGTTGAAAAACGTAGTCGCCTTTTAATGATACCGCTGGAATCACCTGATTTGTTCAACATGCACACCGCCGCAAGGTTGGTAGGCGCTAAATTGAATCCCTCTTTTGCGACCTTCTTAAAGCAGTGGCCCCGCGTCAACGACCTCGAGGCACAAAAAAAGGAAAGCAAAGATACCTCCGCCGTTTCGTTCATTATCACTCGGGAAGAACTGGTTCGGGATTATCCAGAGATTCTTGATGGAACGAGACGGTACGAAGAGCTCAACCACAGGTGCAACAGTAATGTTGACCAACGTTCGGAACTGGATGACGTAGAAAAATGAACGCATCGCAATCAATTTTCAAGATTCCCACAACAGTGGGGGAATGGCAGCAATTAAGTCCGTTCGCAACTTTTCACGGCTCTTTCGAGATAGGGGCGGAGTCGGATGAATCTCGGGCTTATATAAGGCAGCGTGAGAAAGAGAGCATTTCGGTTTCGCCGCCGGATCACTTCTACGTCTTTGATGTTGCGTTGAAAGATGTCGCAAAAAGCAAATGGATGTCATTTGTCCATAGCGTCGATATTACCGAAGTTGGCGGACAATTTCAGGTTACGACATTGGTATCCCTGAAAAGCTCTATCCCGGGGACATATAAGGCGATCTTCCGGGTTGTTTCAAAAGACAACGTGAGAACCGACTTCTCAATGGGAGAAATCCACGTACCAGAGGAAGAGACCTTTGTGCAGGAAACTCTTTCGACCTGGTGCGAGGTGTCCGGTGAAGTGGATAGAGCGAAGCTCATAATATTTATCCCTTCGCGTGAAGAGGTGAACTTCACAATATCAATGCTCAATGTGTTCGTCACGAACTGGAGTCAGGCAGGGAAATGACAAAACTCTCAGTAATCGTCTGCGTATTTAATCGGGAAGACACGCTTCCCCAATGTCTCGATGCGCTTGTATCTCAGACCCTGCCTCACGAGGACTTTGAGATTGTTGTGGTGGACAACGCTTCTACCGACCGATCCCCTGAAATCGCGGCTGCGTATGCGCGGAAGCATCCTAATTTGCGATTGTGTCGAGAGGCGAAGCAGGGCCTTGCTGCGGCTCGTAACCGGGGAATGACAGAAGCAAAAGCTGAAATCGCTGCGTTTACGGACGACGACGCCATTCCGGCGCCCAACTGGTGCGAACTGATAGTCGAGCGGTTTGAGAAATTGGACGATAATACCGTCGCAGTCGGGGGTGAGCTGGATCCAATTTGGAATGGTCACAGGCCAGATTGGCTAAAAGGCGAGTTTTTTCTCCATCCGCTATCGGTTTGCTTGGGGTGGTCCAATTTTGCGAGACATCTGGTTGCTGACGAATGGCTTTGCGAAGCAAACAGTGCCTACCGTATTAAGCCCTTGTTAGACTACGGGGCTTTTCCCGAACAGTTGGGGCGAGTTGGGGACAATCTGCTTTCAGGAGAGAACGCCATTAACGCTCTGCTAAAGCGGGATGGGTACAGATTCTTTTTTGATCCTGAAATTCGGGTGGCGCACCAGATTTCACCTCAGCGAATGACGCAAGATTGGTTCCGCCGAAGGTTTTTTTGGCAGGGTATTACGACATTCCATGTCAACGAATACTTGCGAAGCAACAACTGCGAAGTACCTCAGTCTACGCTGGTGAATTTGCCCATGAGTGAAAATGCATGGGAGATTGCGCTCTCAAATTGCCGTGTTGAGCACTTCGAATCTGCTTTGCGGCAATTGTACGACCTTGGATACTCACTGGCGGCCTGTAAGGTCCTAAAAGGGGCGAGGTAAAAATGGGCAATCAAGACTTAGCGTTGGTATTTGCCACAATATCCAGGCCTCATGTAGCACAACGCTTAATTGCATCCGTTCGTCGCTATTTCCCGGACATGCCAATTTACGTCGCGGACCAGTCGCCGCGCAGCAAAGAGCAGGTCGAGTTCTACCAAAATAATAACTGTAGTGTTGCCTGGATGGAGAAGGATGCCGGGGTTTGCGCCTCTCGCAATGCCGCCGTTGATTTGGTGAAAGAACCCTTCTTTGTGCTTTGTGACGATGACTTTATTCTAGGGCCGGATACAAGTTTTGAGCCTGCTCTGAAAGTGCTGTCAAACGAACACGACGTTGGCGTGGTGGGTGGTCGACTAATAGATATCCACCAGGTGGATGGTGAAGTCTATTCAGAGAATCGATTTTGGGAGTTGTTTTTAAACTACGATGCCAAGAACGGTAAACTGGTCGCAACACCCGTTCATTATTTTGCGCCAGAGCCAAAAACCATCGATGGCATACGTTATTTTGAATGCGATGCTGTAATGAATTTTGCAGTGTTCAGAACATCCATGTTCAGCAGTGAAATAAGGTGGGACCCGCTGTTCAAATCGAACGGAGAGCACGAAGATTTTTACCTAAATCTAAAGATGAAGGGCCATTGGCGTGTCGTTTATACTCCGGAAATTGTAGCTCGACACCATCATCCGGCTCAGAAATCGTACAGTAAGTTGCGCAACCGGAGTGTTGGGTGGGAGCTTTTTTTGAACAAATGGGGGCTCAATCAGTATTTGGAGATTGGTCACGGTCTGCTTGTCAAAAATGCGACCGGGAAAAACCGGGCTCCGGAAATGGGTTACCAAAACTATTACTCGGCCGCGGCCCTGGAAACCCAGAAGAAAATGGTTCCTCAAAATCATCTTCTGATTTCCGACGTTAATAATGAAGTTTGCCCGACAAGCGTTGATACTGATGCATCGCCTGGCAAGAAATATATTCTGAGCGCAAACCTAAAAATTGACCAAAAGGGTACTGTAAACGCGCAAGGGGGTGAGTGGCGGCTAGACCCGGTCGTTGCTAATAATATGGCGCCCAATGATGACGACGACAGCGTTGTTACTCCAGGTGCTATTGTAGCCGATGTATCGCGTCCTACTAAAATGGATGGCGATATTTTGATCTATTTCAAGCCTCGCTTTCGAGGTGAGCAAACTGATGCGGCAGACTCGTCTGCTACCAACAATTTCAACGTATTCTATTCCTTGATCTACAAAGGCGAGTATCTCTCGTATCTTCGTGAGGCACTGATTTTGAATCAGAGAATTCTAATGGATGTCCCTAACGCAATTCTGATCAATTTACCCGCACAAGACCTTGACGATATCGGCGTCGAGTTGACAATGGTCTGCAATGACGAGGTTGTATTTGAGCACTCAGCGCAATTGGATTCACCCACTCAGATGCAAAATGATGTCTCGGTAATGTTTAAGCCAGCAATTAGTCAAAAGCAGGTGAGTGTACCCTTGCCACCACTCGACGCCGAAGAAAGATTGGTGTCGTGACTAGACACAATGGTTGATGCTTGAAGAAACTCCCCTTGCAGTGGTTCGCTGCCCCCCAACAATAGTAAGTGTACTTGAATTGATTAATAGAGTGGGCTTTCGAAACGCTGCCGACTATCGGAGTTGGTCGTCACAACCTCATTGAGGCGATGAGTGGTGCGAGGGGCTGGACGAGGGGGTAAAGCCAGCCCCTCTATCCTGGGGGTGCCGGAGGAGTGTGCATTTTCTCCGTTAACACCAACATAATGAAATGAACCCGATCTCGATATTGGGGGTTCCCCGTAGCTGGTGAAATTGAGCAAAACGTTTCGTTTCCATTTCGTAAACGGTGTGTTTCGCAGTGAGACGTGGACACAATTTTGCCACAATGTGAGACTCTACGCGTGGGCGGCGTGTTTTGATTTTAGAACGTTCTGGTTTTTCCAACTGGATTTGAGGGGGTTATTAGTTCGACGTGCCGCCCCACGAATTTCAAGACAATCGAATTGTACTTGGAGTGAGCCAACTGACCACATTGCGCTTGATTAAGGAAGCAGCCACCATTCAATCATCTGACGCAGCTACTCGTTAGTTGCGGCGCGATTTGAGGGGGTTTGCGTTGTTAAAGTGGGGATAAGAGTCGAGCGCGTCGCAACAGCAACATAGGGTTGCACCACGTTTTGGTTAACTTGGGTTTCTTGCTAGCGTTCTACTTAGTCAAAGACTTTTCTGAACCCGCCAACCTGCAAAGTTGCTGACTGAACAGTGGGGAATCCCGATTCCAAAGTAAAATAAGTGCAAAGCATTTGTTTTTTCCCACTCCAACTTGAGCCCGCCAAAGCAGCGTGTTGCACTTCGTGAGACCAAGCGAACTAGGTTTTGGGAAACTTCATGATTCGATTTAGTCGCCAATCGAGCAGGGCCGTCATTCTTGGGGGGCAGAAGAACAATAAACTCAATTGGTTTGGCTCAAGCCTGCTCAATACCGGCGCGGTTGTGTTCGACGGAAGAGTCCATTTGTATTTTCGTGGGCACGTGGGTACCGACAACAACAACCACGCGGTCGGACTTTGGCGTCAGGGCACTGGCGAATTCAACGCGTACTCCAATTGGGACTAGGAGTCGGACTACATCCTGCACCCAGATGATGTCGATTTTACCGGCTCTGGAACGGGTTGGGGCAAGGCCGCACGCCGTTTGTCCAATCCTGAGGCCTGCGTCTACAACAACGAAGTTTACCTGTATACCATTCTCAAAGGCGCCAAGGGCACTGGCCACGGCATAAATTCGTGGCCGCCGACTTTGCTTTGGAAATCACGCGACGGTTTAAACTTCACTCAAGTTGGGCTTCTGAAGGACGCCTCGGATGATTTCGCGAATTCGATCCATACTGGGGGGATGGGAATTACCCACGACGGTGAAAAGTTTGTGATGCTATCGGCAGCGCTGGATACGGATGGATTCGGATTTGGAGCCGTTGTTCGGACGTCTAGTGACGGGTTGAAGTGGACTGCACCATACGACCTGGCCTTTCCAATGCCCGACACAATCCTGGACAATGACTTTGACGACGAAAGCTGGGTTACGGCGCGTATGTTTGTCGAGGGCGGCCATATTTATGCATTTATTCCGGGCGGCGGTGTTCACAAAGATTACCCGGAAGGGATTGGGCTATGGCGGCAGGAAATCAACAAGGTTGCCACAAAACCTTGGGAAGAGTACTCACAAAATCCAATCTTGATGCGCGGTCCAGCTGGTTCGGTAGATGAAGGCGCAATCTGGTCTCCGTCAGTGATAAAACTCGGCAACAAATTTCATATGTTCTATGAAGGTTGCGGTGCATACGCTTTTAATGCCGGCTCTCCGGAAAGCATCAGTGCCCGCGAAAAACCTTACGGTGGATATGGTGTAACGAATTTTTCCTCAATCTGCCACGCGCAAATGGCAGGTGATGGACTTGAAAAAAGGTGGGGCCAAACGCCAATTGAGCTAGGAAAAACCTACCGTGTCCGTAATCTCAAAACCGGTTTGTGGCTGCGATACCGGGGAACACAAAATGGCGACAAAGTGGAAACGACTCAGTATACCGACTCAATCAATTTCGACTGGGTTATTGAAAAGGATAACGAGTTTTTCCTGTTCAGATGTTCAGCATCACCAAAATACGTTCTGGAGAACCCAGGCCGGGGTTATAATGTTGGTCACGAAATCGGTATCTGGACACAAGGAAGCGGGGACAATCGCCAACAAGAATGGCATCTGGAATTATCTGCCTCGGCAGATACCGCGAATAGTGCATTTATTATTCGCAACCGTCACAGCGGCTTATGTTTATCATCTAATGATACCAAGCAGTCGAGTGTAGGCGAAACTGTCACTCGTCAAGTGGAATTCACGGGTGAGGTTGACCAGCAATGGCGCATAGTTGGGTAGTAGGTCCTTAAGAATTTCATCGTCGAGTGACGATAAGAAGAAGGTTATCCTGTCAGGCGTTGTTCTGAATCTGCGTCGCGCAGGTCGTCTGATTGTTTTTGCCTTATTGCCTCACAGGCTTCTTCCATTGCCAGAACAGCCCTTTCTACCGTTATGGCGATTTCAGGGTTAGCTTGAAGCCATGGATTGTCTCCAACATTCGATTTGAAGCATTCCGTCAGGATGCTTGCCGAATACAGGGCGTCTTTTGCTATTTTGTGATTCATGCAAATCCTCCTAAACAAGATATGCTCATGTAATGTGGAGAAATTTAGGTGGCTAAATGAACTGTAGGTTAAGCGTGAATTAATTGATGCGAGAGTTCACGGCATGTTTTTTTCAAAATCGATTATGGCGTTGTTCGCGATGGTGTCGCTATCTACGGTCTTGGCAGTTGGCGCTGCGGAAATGCAGGCCTCGGGCTTTATATCTCGCTCGGATGATCTAGGGTCTGAGAACTGGTACATTTCCAGTTACAAAAACCAGGCGGCGTGGATCGATACGGCTTGGTCCAGAAAAGCCGTACACTATGATATGGAAGATAAATCGCTCGTACTGAATCTTTACCCGGCGGAAGACGGATCGGGAAAGCAATACGAAGGCGGTGAAGTGCAGCGTCCTGGGCAAACATCTTTTGGTCGCTATGAAGTTGTTATGACCGCTGCTCGCGGTGAGGGCGTAATTTCATCATTTTTCACTTATACCGGCCCGCATTTCCATGCGCCTCATGACGAAATCGACTTTGAGTTTTTGGGCGGCGATACAACCAAAGTTCTGCTTGGAACATTCGTAGATGGAGAAAGGCTGTCGGTCAGAACTGTCAATCTTGGATTTGATGCAGCCGATGAGCCTCACCTGTACGCTTTTGAATGGTTTCCAGATAGCTTGACCTGGTACGCGGATGGGCGAGAGATTTTGCGAGTGACGTCTGATGAAACTCCAATCCCTTCCAATCCCCAGAAGATTTTCGCCAACATCTGGGTTAGTGGTGAAGAGCAAAACGATTGGTCGGGTAACGCACCAAACAACACTCGTGCGTCGGCGCGATACTACTGTGTATCCTATCGACCGCCACAAGCTGATGCCGGTCAATGTTCTGACTGGTGGCCGAGGTGATTGGTGATTTAGCTCCGATAGAAGACATGCTGGCGAGCATATTGCGGTTCAATTTTAGCCCAATTTCAGCGTAAGTGCCCAATTAAGGGCTGTTGGATACCACGATATAAAGAAGGTCTTCGTCGGTCACTCCTTCGACCGGGTAAGTGTTCTGCAAGCGCCAACTTTAACCGGCGCTGTCGCACGTCCTCGGTCTTCAGGGTGTATAACCTAGGTTCCGAACAAAGTTTGATGACTTCCTGAACCGTTGGCGCGCGCATTGCGGTTCGCCCTTTTTCTATTCGTTATTCTTGCGCCACTAAAACCTGGTCGAAGCCTCATGCGGCTTTTGCCTCAATGCCCAGTGCAATTGCACGCGCCTGTGAGAGTCTGGCTATGTCATCCTCTCGCTGTGCCGGCTGTGGCCATGCGCAACATGTGCCCAAAATATGCTTGCATTGTGTCCCGCCATTGCGCGTTTTTCATACATCCACAACGTTCAGGCGGAATACACCCCCCCACGCAGCCCAGAGCACATGGTATCGGATAAATCGAGGGGCTCACCTTCAGGCGGCACCAGTTTGGACAGAGCCCGATCAGAAAGTTTTTTGCGAGCTGTTTCTGTTGGGAGACAAGATTGGCTGGTTGCTGATGGTCCGCTAAATACGATTGATGACTGACGGCAATCATCTCAATATTATTGAAAAAATAGCGAATTGTCCCTTTTTGAGATTGGATAGGTGGGTGGATGTGGTGATTGCTCTGATTTCCACCCCACCTGACCTCAAATCAACTGGTTGAGGTTTCGAGTCTTACTGGGATTGCCGGATTGTTCGGAAAATAAAGAAAATCGGGTATACTCACTGTCAGAGTTAGACAGGAGAATCCCATGCTTTACCCAATTGCATCGCTGGAAGCTGACAAACTGGAAGCTGTACGGGCGCTTGAAAAAGAGATTGGCAGCCCCGTTGTGGCGCTTGCCGCCGTGGATGCGGATTCTGCCGCTCTGCCGAAAGAAGACCTTCGGAAACTGCAGGCACTGGAAGACGAACTGGACGTTGTATTAGTTGCTGTGCGACCAAGTTGATTTGTTGAAAACTCGACTGGCTACTTTCCAACAACTGTTTTTGTGAAAAAATTCTTGCAACCGGTTGCAAAGAGACTCATGGTGTCCCCGAAATAAAGAATCGGGAGGCCTCCATGCTCAGAGTCGGATTGCTTGGTGCCGGGCGCATTGGGCGTGTACATGCGCAGGCCATTGCTGGGCACCCACTAAGCCATCTCTGCGCGGTTTCCGATGCAATTCCTGATGCCGCTGAAAGCCTTGCCGCCGAACAAGGTGCCATGGCGCGCGACTCTATGGACATCATTGCCGACCCGTCGATTGATGCGGTTCTGATTGCTACGCCTACAGACACACATTCTGATCTAATTGAGGCCGCAACCCGGGCCGGTAAGGCAGTTTTGTGCGAAAAGCCCGTTGATCTCAGTTTGGAGCGGGCACGGGCGTGTCAGTCCGCGGCGGCGGAAACTGGCCAGCCGGTGATGGTGGGGTTCAATCGCCGATTTGACCCCAGTTTTTCGGCTTTGAAATCTGCCGCGGATCAGGGTGAAATTGGGGCGCCCGAGATGCTGTCGATCACCTCTTTCGACCCGGCGCCGCCACCGGTCAGTTACATCAAGGTCTCGGGCGGATTGTTCCGGGACATGATGATCCATGATTTCGATATGGCGAACTATCTGATGGGGCAGTTGCCGGTTCAGATTTCGGCTGTTGGCACCTCGATGGTCGACCCCGAGATCGGGCGTGCTGGGGATGTGGATACTGCTGTAGCTACAATGACTTACGCGGATGGTCAGATCGCGGTGATCAAGAACTCGCGCCGGGCCGTGTATGGCTATGATCAGAGGGTCGAAATGCTGGGTTCAGGTGGGTTGTTGCAGGCGCATAACATTCTGGAGAATGCGGTGGTCAAGTCGACCGCTGATGGTGTGACCGGGGCGAAACCCACTTACTTTTTCCTTGAGCGCTATATGCCTGCTTACCGGGCGGAATGGGATGCTTTCGTAAAGGCTCTGCAGGCCGGTTCTGCGATGCCCGTGACGCTTGAGGATGGCGTCGCCGCGCTTGCTATGGCCGAGGCCGCGACCCGATCTGCAAAGTCCGGTCAGCCGGTGGTCATGGATGAAATTTTGAAACCGGTTGCAAAATGAGCCGATATGCGGAAACTTGGGGGAAGCTCCGCCAGCTTCCGGAGTGGAGGAGATTCGGTCCGTCCGAATGATTGGGGCTGAGACCCCGGCAAAAAGACAAACTGTTCTTATGGGAGGAAACCAAATGAATAAGTTCGTAAAGAGCGCTTTGGCTGCCAGCGCATTGGCGCTGGCGTCTGTTACCGGCGCTGCTGCGGAAGGGGAGAAGTACATTCTGGTCAGCCACGCCCCTGACAGCGACAGCTGGTGGAATACGATCAAAAACGGCATCGCGCTTGCGGGCGAGCAGATGGGTGTCGAGGTGGAATATCGCAACCCGCCTACAGGCGATTTGGCCGATATGGCACGGATCATTGATCAGGCTGCGGCGTCAGGGCCGAACGGGATCATTACCACGTTGGCCGATCCCGATATTCTGGAAGGTCCGATCAAGGCTGCAGTTGATTCCGGGATCGACGTTATCATCATGAACACCGGTACGCCGGAAAAGGCCCGCGAAGTAGGTGCCCTGATGTATGTGGGCCAGCCTGAATATGACGCGGGCCTTGCTGCAGGTCAGCGGGCCAAGGCTGACGGCATCGGGTCGTTCCTCTGCGTGAACCACTATATCGTGCAGCCGTCCAGTCAGGAGCGCTGTCAGGGCTTCGCGGATGGTTTGGGTGTCGAACTCGGCGAGCAGATGATCGACGCGGGGCAGGACCCTGCCGAGATCAAGAACCGCGTTCTGGCCTATCTGTCGGCCAACCCCGATACGGATGCGGTGCTGACACTTGGCCCGACCTCGGCTGATCCGACCATTCTGGCGCTGCAGGAAAACGGTATGGCCGGAGACATCTATTTCGGCACGTTCGATCTGGGCGGTGAAATCGTCAAAGGCATCAAGGACGGAACCATCCAGTGGGGTATCGACCAGCAGCCCTTCCTTCAGGCTTATTTGCCGGTTGTGGTGCTGACCAACTACCACCGCTATGGCGTTCTGCCGGGCAACAACATCAACTCGGGTCCGGGTTTTGTAACCGCTGACGGCCTGACCAAGATCGAAGAGTTCGCGGGCGAATACCGCTGATCTTCTCTGGCGCAGCGGGCACCTGTTCGGTGTGCCCGCTGCACCCCAAAAACTCAGAACCCCGCGCGAGGGAGGACCACGATGTCTGAGACAGCTCAATCCACGGCAGGCGGCGACGAACGGATCAAAGAAATCTCACCGCTGCGCCGCGCTCTGATCCGTCCCGAATTGGGTGGGATGGTCGGTACCGTCGCCGTGTTCACCTTTTTCCTGCTTTTTGCCTTCGACAGTGGCATGTTCACCGCCCAAGGGGTGATGAACTGGTCGGTTGTTTCCGCACAATTCATGATCATCGCAGTAGGTGCCTGCCTGCTGATGATCGCGGGTGAATTTGACCTGTCTGTCGGGTCGATGATCGGGTTCGCGGGGATGA
Organism: Ruegeria sp. AA6; assembly: GCF_056542865.1. Classification (NCBI taxonomy): domain Bacteria; kingdom Pseudomonadati; phylum Pseudomonadota; class Alphaproteobacteria; order Rhodobacterales; family Roseobacteraceae; genus Ruegeria; species Ruegeria sp. AA6. The sequence continues at coordinate 14,134 of NZ_JBQGAN010000030.1, read as the reverse complement.
TGATCGCCATCTTCTCGGTCACCATGAGCTGGCCGGTCTGGATGGCGATTATGGTCACTTTTGTCCTGTGCGTCGCCATAGGGGCGCTGAACGGCTACATCGTTGTCCGCACGGGTCTGCCCAGTTTCATCGTGACGCTGGCGTTTCTGTTCATTCTGCGCGGCTTTACGATTTACCTGCCGCAGACAATCGAGCGCAAAACCATCATCGGTGGGATCAAAGATGCAGCCGAGGGCGATTGGCTGGCGTCGGTCTTTGGCGGCAAGGTCGGGCAGGGGCTATTTGTCTGGCTCGGCGATAACGGCGTGATTGAGGTTTTCGAGCGGGGGTCACGTCAGGGCCAGCCCGTCGTAGACGGCATTCCCATGCTGATCATCTGGGCCATAGTCATCATCATCTTTGGCCATGTGCTGTTGACCAAGACCAAGTTCGGCAATTGGATTTTTGCCGCTGGTGGCGATGCCGAGGCGGCCCGGAACTCGGGCGTGCCGGTTAACAAAGTCAAAATCCTGATGTTTATGTTCACCGCTTTCTGCGCAACCGTCTTTGCCACCTGTCAGGTGATGGAGTTCGGCTCAGCCGGGGCCGATCGTGGTCTTCTGAAGGAATTCGAGGCGATCATTGCCGTGGTCATTGGTGGTGCCTTGCTGACAGGCGGATATGGCTCGGTTCTGGGCGCGGCGCTGGGCGCGCTGATCTTTGGCGTGGTCCAGCAGGGCTTGTTCTTTGCCGGTGTGGAAAGCTCGCTGTTCCGGGTCTTCCTGGGCGTGATCCTACTGGGTGCTGTGATCCTGAACACCTATATCCGTCGCATCATCACAGGAGAACGCTGAGATGACCGAAGATACCAAATTCCATCACGGCGACGCGCAGGGTCAAAAGCCGATCATTCGCATGGTCGATATTCAAAAGCATTTTGGCTCGGTGATTGCGCTGGCGGGTGTCAGTTTTGATCTGAAGCCGGGTGAATGCCATTGCCTTCTCGGCGACAACGGTGCGGGCAAGTCGACCTTCATCAAGACCATGTCCGGCGTGCATAAACCGACGGCGGGTGAGATCTTCTTCGAAGACAAGCCCATGCATTTCGAAGACCCACGCGATGCAATTGCGGCAGGGATTGCGACGGTGCACCAGCATCTGGCGATGATCCCGTTGATGAGCGTCAGCCGTAATTTCTTCATGGGCAACGAGCCGACGCGCAAAGTGGCCGGGATCAACTTCTTCGACAAGAAGCTGGCCGATGAGATCACCATGGAAGAGATGCGCAAGATGGGCATCAACCTGCGTGGCCCGGATCAGGCCGTGGGCACATTGTCAGGCGGTGAACGCCAGACAGTGGCGATTGCTCGTGCTGTGCATTTCGGTGCGAAGATTCTGATCCTGGACGAACCAACCTCGGCCCTCGGGGTGCGTCAGACCTCGAACGTGTTGGCGACCATCGACAAGGTGCGCAGTCAGGGTGTGGGCGTGGTGTTCATCAGCCACAATGTGCGTCATGCGTTGGCTGTGGGGGATCGGTTCACCGTTCTCAATCGGGGTCAGACCTTGGGTACGGCAAGGCGTGGAGAGATCACGCCCGAAGAGTTGCAGGATTTGATGGCAGGTGGTCAGGAACTGGCCGAGCTGGAAGGCTCGCTGGGTGGAACGGTTTAAGCCGTTCCCCCATTCAGGGCCACGGCCCAACATCTAACGAAAATTCAGGATTGGCCAAAACGGCCTTGTGTTGAAAGGGATCACAATGGGCAAAACAGTCCGACTGACCGCAGCGCAAGCTTTGGTGCGCTATCTGGGCGCGCAGATGAACGAGGCCGGAGAGCCTTTCATCGCAGGCGTCTGGGCCATTTTCGGCCACGGCAACGTGGCAGGGCTGGGCGAAGCCCTGCACGCTGTCAAAGACAGCCTGCCGACCTATCGCGGGCATAACGAGCAGACCATGGCCCATTGCGCCATTGCTTATGCCAAGCAGATGCGGCGGACACGGGCGATGGCGGTCACGTCGTCGATTGGGCCGGGGGCGACCAACATGGTGACGGCCGCAGCGTTGGCGCATGTGAACCGCCTGCCGGTTCTATTGCTGCCCGGCGACGTGTTCGCCACACGCGGCCCCGATCCGGTGCTGCAGCAAATCGAGAATTTTGGCGATGGCACTGTCAGCGCCAATGACTGCTTCCGCCCGGTCAGCCGGTACTACGACCGCATCTCACGGCCCGAGCATCTGCTGACCGCCCTGCCGCGCGCCTTCCGCACTATGACGGACCCTGCAGATTGCGGACCGGTGACGCTCGCTTTCTGTCAGGACGTACAGGCCGAAGCCTATGACTATCCCGAGACCTTCTTCGAGCCGCGCGTCTGGTATCAGCGCCGTATCCGCCCGGATGAAGGCGAATTGGCCCGCGCTGTCGCCGCGATCAAGGCGGCCAAGCGCCCGGTGATCGTGGCCGGAGGCGGGGTGCATTACTCGGGCGCAACCGACGCGTTGCAGAGTTTTGTGGAAACCCACAACATTCCGATCACCGAAACGCAGGCGGGTAAATCGGCACTGGCATGGGATCACCCGCTGAACCTCGGACCCGTTGGAGTGACCGGCGGCGAGCCTTCCAATGACGTCTGCGCCGAGGCTGATCTGGTGCTGGCTGTTGGCACGCGCTTGCAGGATTTCACCACCGGCTCATGGGGTCTGTTCTCGAACCCCGAGCGTGAGATGGTGTGCCTGAACACCGCCGCTTACGATGCCGAGAAGCATGGAGCGATGCCGCTGCAATCCGACGCGCTTGTCGGGCTGGAAGAGCTGGGAGCGGCGTTGCAAGGCTATCGGGCCGAGCCTGTAGCAGACACTCTGAAGGCGGAATGGTTTGGTAAGGTCGATAAGCTGACTGACGCGCCCGGTGACGGCAATGCTCTGCCCACCGATATGCAGGTGGTGGGCGCAGTTCAGCGAGCTTCACATAATGATACCGTTGTGATGTGTGCAGCGGGTACCATGCCGGGCGAGTTGCACAAGCTATGGAAAGCACCGCGACCCGGCGCCTATCACATGGAATACGGGTTCAGCTGCATGGGGTACGAGATCGCCGGGGCGATGGGCATCAAGATGGCCCAGCCGGATCGGGATGTGATCTGCTTTACCGGTGACGGCACCTACATGATGGCGAACTCGGAGATGGCGACCGCCGCAATGATGGGTGTGTCCTTCACCGTTGTAATCACCGACAACCGGGGCTTCGGCTGCATCAACCGCTTGCAGATGGGCACCGGTGGGGCCGAGTTTAACAACCTGCTGGATCACGCCGTACATGAGACCCCGTCGGCCATCGACTTCGCGGCCCACGCGGCGGCAATGGGGGCAACCTCGGTCAAGGTCAGCTCGATTGCCGAGCTTGAGGACGCGCTGGCCAAACGCGGTGACATCAAAGGCCCCTATGTAGTGGTCATCGACACCGATCCCTACCCGTCCACAGAATATGGCGGCACGTGGTGGGAAGTGGCGGTGCCCGAGGTCAGCATCCGTCCCGAAGTGAACGAAAAACGTGCGGCCTATGAAGTCGCCATCAAGGAAAGAAACACGAAATGAGCGTGAAAATCGGGATCTCTCCGATCGCGTGGCAGAATGACGATCTGCCGGACCTGACTGCCGCCTACACGATGGAGCAGGCGCTGAAAGAGGCGCGCGAGATCGGCTATACAGGTGTCGAACGCGGACAGCGGATGCCCAGCGATACCGAAGGGCTGCGCGCTTACCTCGAAGGCAACGATATCGCCCTTTGCGGCGGCTGGTGTTCCGGCGCGTCGCTGGTCAACGATTTCTCGACGGAACGCGAGGCCGTGCGCGAACAGGTCGAGCAGTTCGTGGCCCTGAACAGCCCGTGCATTGTTTATGCCGAGTGTTCCAACACTGTGCAGGGGCAGATCGGCACGCCGGTCAACGACCGTCCGAAGTTGTCGAGGGATGAGGTTCTGTCCTATGCTGCCAAGATCACCGAACTGGCGAAATGGATGGCCGATCAGGGTATGACCATGGCCTATCACCATCACATGGGCACAATCATCGAAAGCGAAGATGACGTGAACTGGCTGATGGAGGGTTCAGGCCCCGAGGTGAAGCTGTGTTTTGACACCGGCCATATGCTGTTCGGCGGTGGCGATGTTATGGCAACGCTAAACCGATGGGGCGATCGGGTACATCACGTGCACTTCAAGGATATACGCCCGGTGAACGTTCAGGACACGCGCGAAAACAACCGCAGCTTTCTGGATGCAGTGATTGCCGGGGCCTTCACCGTACCCAGCGATGGCTGCATTGATTTTCAAGCCGTTGCTAATGCACTCAAGTCGATGGACTATGACGGCTGGATTGTGGTCGAGGCCGAGCAGGACCCGGCCAAAGCGCCTCCCTATGAGTATTCCAAGATGGGCTACGACCACATTGTCGAGGTTTGCACGCAGGCAGGATTGGAGATCGCCGCTTAACACACCGCCCCAAGGGCAACACCGAAGCCATGAGAAAGGAGCACGTCATGGTGAATCAAGAGCTTGGATATGTCGGCTATTTTGACCGGGAGTCCTGTGATCTGGATGAATTCAAGGTGTTGACCTCTCAGAACCTTTCGGTTGACGCGGTGCCCTATGCCGCATCGGTTGAAAAGAATGTGCCCGTCTATGACATGCGGGCATTGCGTCCGGTGCTGGAACAGCCCGACAAGCGACGAGCCTTGCTGGTAGAATGGGGGTGGGTTCTGGACAAGTCCGCCGGGGTGATCGCTCTGAAAGGGGCCTATCCTGATACGTCGGTTGTTGATCGGGCCACGGATGTGTTTCATCAGATCATCGACGAGGAGCGTCGGAGTGGAGCCGGTGAAGGCGATCACTTTGCCGCGTCGGGTGCCAATGACCGGATCTGGAATGCGTTGCAAAAGCAATGCCTGCGCGATCCCGAAGGCTTCGCGTTGTATTTTGGGAACACGTCCATCGCCGCCGCCTGCGAAGCGTGGCTTGGGCCGTACTATCAGATGACAGCACAGGTCAATCAGGTGCGCCCCGGCGGTAAGGCGCAACAGGCACATCGGGATTACCACCTTGGATTCCAAAGCGCGGATAGTGCCGCTCGGTTCCCCGCACATGCACACCTTGTCACCGCTTCTTTGACGTTGCAGGGCGCGGTTGCCCATTGCGACATGCCAGTGGAAAGCGGGCCGACGAAGCTGTTGCCGTTCTCGCAGCTCTATCCGCCGGGCTATCTGGCGTTTCACGATGCCGCCCATCGGGATCATTTCGAGGAAACCTATGTTCAGCTACCTCTGTCCAAAGGCGATGCGGTGTTTTTCAACCCAGCGCTGTTCCACGCGGCAGGTGAAAATAGCAGTGCCGAAATTCACCGTATGGCGAACCTGCTGCAAATCTCATCGGCCTTCGGGCGCGCGATGGAGGCGATTGACCGTCGGGCCATGTCACAAGCAGTGTTCCCCTGCCTCGTCGCGCTGAAACAACGCGGCGATCTGAGCGTTGCGGAACTGGACGCCGCGATTGCTGCGACCGCTGAAGGGTATCCGTTCCCGACCAACCTGGACACGGACCCACCGATCGGGGGCAATGCGCCTGCAAGTCAGGCTGACATTCTGCGCCGTGCGATCAGTGAATGCTGGGATGAAGCGCAACTGGCCGAGGCGCTCTCGGCCTTGCATCAAAGGCAAGCTGCCTGACACAAGAACCGGGCGGTCCTCGGTGCTGCCCTCCAAGGAGAAAAACATGGCAGATCTGCTTAAAAAACCCTTTGGAACCCGCGGTAAGGTCCACGACATCACTCCGGCAAGCGCTGGGTGGCGGTATGTTGGGTTCGGCCTTTTTCACCTGCGTGCAGGCGACAAAGCCACCGAGGCGACCGGCGATCGTGAGGTTATTCTGGTCATGGTTGAAGGCAAGGCGCAGATTACCGGGGCCGGGCAGGATTGGGGCGTTCTGGGGGACCGGATGACTGTGTTTGAAAAGACGCCGCCCCATTGTCTTTACCTGCCCAATGGCACCGAATGGGAGGCCGTGGCGGAAACGGATTGTGTCATTGCCGTGTGTTCAGCCCCCGGCAAAGGCGGCCACGAAGCGCGCCGCATCGGCCCCGACGGCATCACCCTGACCGAGCGCGGCAAGGGCGTGAACACACGCTACATCAACAACATCGCGATGGAGGCTGAGGATTATGCCGACAGCCTGCTGGTGACAGAGGTGTTCACACCGAACGGCCACTGGTCCTCGTATCCCAGCCATCGCCATGATGAGGATGATTTCCCCCGGATTACCTATTTGGAGGAAACCTATTACCACCGCCTGAACCCTGGCAACGGGTTCGGCATCCAACGGGTCTATACAGATGACGGTCAGTTGGATGAGACGATGGCGGTGTCGGATGGCGATGTTGTGACCGTCCCGCGTGGTCATCACCCTTGCGGAGCCCCCTATGGGTTCGAGATGTATTATCTGAACGTCATGGCTGGCCCGTTACGGAAATGGCGGTTCGTCCCGGCCCCCGAGGTCGAATGGATCATGGAACGCGACGGATGACGCCCGAGATTGCCGCTATTCCAGCCTGAAAGGCGTCCGTCTTCGCTGCCGAAAGGGCAGGGTGCATCGGGGTGCGCGATCTACGCCAAGCCTTTACCTTTGCGGTGGCGCTCCAAAGGCGCGAATAACGGTGCGCGCGGCGGCTTCGACCGGGTCATGCGTTTCCTTCAAGATGGTCACGCGGTCGAACCTGTCAGGGTCGCTGTTCACCGCCTCGCGCAGGGCGGCACCAAATGCCATGCGCAGCTCGGTCCCGATATTGAACTTGCAGATCGAGGTTTCGCGGGCGAGGCGCTTGCGCTGGTCGATCGGAACGCCAGAGCCGCCGTGGATGACCAGAGGCACCTCGGTCACGGCGTCGATCTGGCGGATGCGGTCTTCGTCCAGACCGCCTTCCTTGTTCTGTTGCAGGTGGACGTTGCCGACCGAAATTGCCATTGCATCCACGCCGCTTTCGCGCGCGAATTGAGCTGCCTCGGCCGGGTCAGTGCCGTTTGATCCTTCTCCGCCGGAATAGCCGACGAACCCGATCTCGCCCTCGCACGAGATGTCAGCGGCATGGGCCATTTCGGCAATTGCGGCGGTTTCGTCGATGTTCTGCTGCAAGGGCTTGCGAGACCCGTCGAACATCAGCGAGGTAAAGCCGCTGTCCAACGCGATCTTGCACTCTTCAAACGTGTAACCATGATCCAGATGGGCCACGACAGGGACCGAGGCGTTTTCAGCCAAGTGACGGAACATCTTCCCCAGAATGGGCAGCGGCGTGTGTTCGCGGCAGCTGGGGCCTGCTTGCAATATGATGGGCGCATTCTCCGCCTCGGCGGCGGCAACATAGGCGCGCATATCTTCCCAGCCCAGAGTCACAAGGCCGCCAACGGCGTAGCCTTGCTCATATGCGGGTTGCAGGACGTCTTTCAGTGTGACGAGGGTCATTTGAACTTCGCGATCATGTCTTTGATGCCCGGAATCGTCTCGATCTGATAGGCGTGGGTTGGTTGAAAATACTGCACCAATGAACGCTGGCTGAGGCCGCCGAGGATGGTGAAATAGTACATCTCATACCCCGGCAGAACGCAGCAGGGGTGATAGCCCGTGTCGATGCAGATCGTCGAGCCATCGACGATGTGATAAGCGTCACCCGGCTCGTTATCCTCGCGCTGCAGCATCTGCAGGCCCGAGCCCCAATTGGGTTTGAAGCGGAAATTGTAGGTCTCGTCGTGTCGAGACTCATCGGGCAAGCGATTAGTATCGTGCTTGTGGCTGGGGAAGCCGGACCAGCCGCCCTGACCAACGGTGAACAGTTCGCTGACCAACAATCGACCCACCTTGCCATGCTGCTTCTGGCCCAGGATGTGTTTGATCTTGCGATGGGTTTTGGTGTCGTCGCTGCCATATTGCACAAGGTCATGTTCGCGCACGTCGAACGGGTCCAGCACCTTGTCGTACTTGGCCCCGGCGATGAACACTTCGGTCTCGTCCGAGACACAGACCATTTGCACTTTGGCGCCGACCGGAACGTAAACACCTTGGGGTTCGCCATCCCAGACATCTTCGCCCCGGTTGCCCAGCTTGGAGAATTGTACGCCTGCGACGTCGACATCCACGCTGCCGGTCGCGGGCACAATGCAGGTCTCATACCCCGGCACCTGATATTCAAATGCATCGCCCTTTTTTAGTTTCACGATGTTGAAATAGTTCAGCGGCACCGTCGGGTCGTCGGCGTCGACGATAGGTTTGTTCTGATTGTCGTAGGGCGCGATATGCATGGGAAACTCCTATGTGGTCGGGCCGGGATGTTCTGCCAGAAACGTATCCAGTTCCGGCGTCGTGGGCATGGCAGGTGCGCAACCGGGCTGCGACACCACGATCGAGGCGCAGGCCGAGCCGCGCATGACTGCGTCCTCCAGCGAATGCCCCGCTGCGACTGAGGCCAGTAGTCCGGCCATGAAACTGTCACCCGCACCGTTGGGTTTGACGGCGGTTATGGGGTAGATGCCGGTGTGGATTTCTTGCCCGTCGACCAGCGTGACCGCGCCTTTCTCACCCATCTTGTAGATGACGATACGGCCCGGTTTCTCGGCCAGTTCCTTGGCCTTGGCGAAACCCCTGTCGAGGCCGCCAGCCATGAAACCGAACTCTTCATCATTGCCGACGATCAGGTCGCTGGCCTCTCCGGCACGGGACAGCACGTCTGCGGCCACCTCGGGCGAGGGCCAGCTATAGGGGCGATAGTCGATGTCGAAGATAATCGGCAGGCCCACCGCGCGGGCATTGTCAAAGGCGCGGAACGTGGCGCTGCGCGAGGGTTCGGCGGCAAATACCGTGCCGGCAGAGATCACGGCTGAAAAGGCTGTGAAATCGACCCTGTCCATGTCTTCTACGGTGACCTGAAAATCGACCGCGCCATTTCGATAGATGACGTTCTGAAAATTGTCGATCCGGCTTTCGTAAACAGCCAGAGACATGCGGTATTCACCCCCCAGAACGCGGATATAGGACGTGTCCACGCCGTAATGGTGCAGCCGGTTCAGACAGAACCGCCCCACCGCATCATCCGAGATCGAGGTGATCAGTGAGGCTTGACTGCCCAGCTTGACCAGACCCGCGCAGATATTCGCGGATGACCCGCCCAGATCGGCGTGGAACGTATCGGCATCCTCGCTTTTCACGCCGATGGGGTCGGCATACAGGTCCATGCCTGCGCGCCCCAGCACGGCAAAGCGGTTTCCTTTGATACCGTCTATCAAAGCGCTCACGTCATATCCTCCGGCAAGTGGGGTCGGCAAAGTTTGGACCTTGCGCTGAATCGATTCACACGATACTGATTTTGCAACCGGTTGCAAATGATATGTTCGGAGCCGTTACAGATGCCTGAAATCGGAATTGGAATCGTAGGTGGCGGCTATATGGGGAAGGCCCATTCAGTCGCTATGTCGGCTGTAGGGGCGGTGTTCAACACGGCGCTGCGCCCGCGTCTTGAGATGATCTGCGCCTCAAGCCCCGAAAGCGCCGAGCGGTATCGGGTGGCCTATGGGTTCAAACGCGCGACCGAGGATTGGTGGGTGTTGGTCAATGACCCGGCGGTCGAGGCCGTGGTCATCGCCTCGCCCCAGGAAACCCATCATCAGATCGCCGAGGCGGCCTTTGCTTTGGGCAAGCCGGTGCTGTGCGAAAAACCTCTGGGCGCGTCGATGGAAGACGGAGCGGCGATGGTCGCCGCTGCTGAGGCGGCAGGCGTCACCAATATGGTCGGGTTCAACTATGTCCGCACGCCAGCTACGCAATACGCGCGCAAGCTGATCGCGGATGGTGAGCTGGGCGAGATCACTTGGTTCCGGGGGGAACACACCGAAGATTTCTTTGCCGATCCCGAAGCACCAGCTACGTGGCGCACCACGGGCATGGCGAACGGCACGATTGGTGACCTCGCCCCGCATATGGTCAACGGCGCTTTGGCCCTGATGGGACCGATCAAGGCCGTGATGGCAGAGGTTGAAACCGTCCACGACACCCGCCCCGGCGGCAAGGTCACCAATGACGACCACGCCCAGATTATGTGTCGGTTCCAGAACGGCGCGATGGGGAATATCTATGTCAGCCGTATCTCAACCGGGCGGAAAATGGGCTACGCCTATGAAATTTCCGGCACCAAAGGCGCGCTGCGGTTCGATCAGGAAGACCAGAACGCGCTGTGGTTCTATCGCCGCGAAGGCCCCGAGGCCCAGCGTGGTTTCACCAAAATCCTGACCGGCCCGGCGCATCCCGATTACGAACCCTTCTGTCAGGGTCCGGGCCATGGAACCGGTTATCAGGATCAGATCATCATCGAGGCAAAGGATTTCCTTGAGGCGATCCATACCGGCCAACCGATCTGGCCCACCTTCCGCGACGGGCATGAGGTCAACCGGGTGCTGGCCGCCGCGTTGGCCTCGTCCGAGCGTCAGACATGGCAAGACATAAGCGATTTCTGATCGCGCAAAAGTAAACCCTTAAGAGAGACAAGTACCATGGCAAAGCTGAGATGGGGCATGATTGGTGGCGGCGAAGGCAGCCAGATTGGTCCAGCCCACCGATTGGGGGCGTTGGCAGACGGGATGTTCGAATTCGCTGCCGGCGCGCTGGATCATCGCCCGGATGTGGGCCGGGAATACGCGCAGCGTCTGGGGGTTGCCGCGGACCGCGCCTATGGTGACTGGCAGGAAATGCTGGCCGGAGAAAAGGACCGCGACGACCGGATTGATCTGGTAACAATCGCCACGCCGAACTCGACTCATTTCGAGATCGCCAAGGCGTTTCTTGAGGCTGGGTTCCATGTGCTGTGCGAAAAGCCGATGACCATGACGGTGGAAGAGGGCGAAGAGATCGTCCGCGTTGCCGAAGCCTCGGGCAAAATCTGCGCGGTGAACTATTGCTATTCCGCCTATCCGATGGTCCGGCAGGCGCGTGCGATGGTGCGGGCCGGGGAAATTGGAAAGGTGCGCTTGGTCGTGACCAGTTTCAGCCACGGCCATCACGGGGACGCCACGGACGCCGACAACCCCCGTGTCCGTTGGCGCTATGACCCTGCAATGGCAGGGGTTTCAGGCCAGTTTGCCGATTGCGGTATCCACGCACTGCACATGGCCAGCTTCATCTGTGACGACGAGGTCAAGACATTGTCTGCCGATATGGCTTCGACCATTCCAAGCCGTGAGTTGGAAGATGACGCCATGATCAACTTCCGTATGGAGGGCGGCACCGTGGGACGTCTGTGGACCTCGTCGGTGGCCATCGGGCGGCAGCACGGGTTCGACATTCAGGTGTTTGGTGAGACAGGTGGTTTGCATTGGGAATCCGAGCAACCCAACCAGCTGATCTATACGCCTGTTGGGGGGCGCACGCAGATCATCGAAAAGGGGGAAAGCGGGTTGCATGACGAAGTGCAGCGCCTGTCCCGTGTCGCCATTGCGCATCCCGAAGGGTTTCCGTTGGCTGTGGCCAACATCTATTGCGATCTGGCCGACGCGATCCGGGGTGAAATCCGGGATGGCCTGCCGGGGGCGGCGGACGGAGTCCGCTCAATCGCCGCAGTCCACGCTGCCGTGGCGTCGGGGAAAGAAGAGGGTGCCTGGAAAGACGCGCGCCCGCCGATGTTCCGCTGATTATAGGCGGGGCTGCAATGTGCCCCGTTCGATAACCCGACAGGGAAAGATACGAGCCTCGGGGTATCTCTGAGGCTCTTTCAGCATCTCCTCGACCAGATCAACGGACGAGGTGATGATCTGTTTGATCGGCTGATGAATCGTCGTCAGGTCGATGTTCTCCCAGCGCGACATCTCCATGTCGTTCAGGCCGATGACGCCGACATCCTTGCCCGGCTTTAATCCGTGGTCGCGCAGGGCAGACAATGCTCCGATGGACAGAATGTCGTCGCCGCAGAAATAACCCTCGGCAGGGGCGCCCGCCAAAAGGCGCAGCATCTCGGCGCGTCCGGCTTCGAAAGAATAGGCGCCGGCAAAAGAATGCGACACTTCAAGATCAGGGTGTTTTTCGACCTCTTCCATGAACCCACGATATCGGTCCATGGCCGAGGTCGCGTCCTTTGGCCCACCCAGATACGCCACACGCTGATACCCGCGCGCCAGCAGCTCGCGGGCCGCCATGCGCCCACATTCGACATTGTCGATTCCCACCACATGGACCTCGGGCGAGGTTGCCGAACGCCCGAATGTATGCACCACCGGCACGCCCGCATCGTGGAATGCCTTGGCGAAGCTGGGTGGCAGGGTTGATGAGGCCACGATGGCGGCATCCACCGAATATTGCCGTAGCATCCGCACCGAGTTGGCAGGTTCGGTTTCATCCGTCAGGTTGACGATCAACGGTCGCAGCCCGCGTTCCTGCAAGGCGCGGGTGAATTGGTCGAACACCTCAAGAAAAATCGGGTTGTGAAAGTTGTTCGAGATCAGACCGATCAGCTTGGTTCGTCCGGTGGTCAGAGAGGACGCCAGGGCATTGGGACTGTACCCCAGCTCTTTCGCGGCCTTTTCGACCTTGTTGCGGGTCTTGGCCGAAACCGACGCGCCTTCGGTAAAGGTACGCGACACGGCCGAGCGCGACACACCGGCCAGCGCGGCGACGTCTTTCAGCGTAACACTCATGACGAGCACCCGCAGAATGAAGGAGGGCTATAAAGCGATGTCATAGGGGAAATACTATGCACCATCGGCCAGAACTTGCAATCGGTTGCAAGGCGGCGGCTGTTTAATAGTCAATCGGTGGATTGGTGGGTGATGAGAGACTAGAATGTCCAGACGTTTCCGGTTTAAACGCAGCGCTGCATCGACTGCCGCAGGGGCTATGGGGCAATTGTCCCGCTGCGATCCTTAGATAGGGGCTCCTAAAAATGTGTTGCAAATTCTTGTCGACCCGCACTTTTTAAGTAGAGGAAAACCAATCCAAGTATTCGCAACGCAACTACGCACCAAGGCGGAACTTGGTTGGTGTCATTCCGGTTTGACCTCGGAAAAAGCGAGTGAAATGGGACTTGTCAGAATAACCGAGCATCAGACCAATCTCGGTAATTGTCATCTGGTCTCCCTTGAGGTGCTCCTTGGCGACATCGACACGCAGCCGTTTGATTTCGCGCGGTAGCGTTGTGCCTTGTTGCTGAAGCGCTTTCAGAAACCGTTCCGGCTGTATTCCAAGCAATCCAGCCACCACCTTTGGTCCCAAATCGGTTTCATCCAGTTTGTCGCGTAAGACAGATCGCAAAGCTGCCACCACGGTTACTTCTTCATCTTGTTGAGGCGAGGCCAAGGGCTTGGCAGAACCTTCAGAGACATGGCGCAAAAACAACCATTCCACAGGAAAACTAATTTGCATTCCGGGATCAGTCCCTAGGCCAACCTCGATCCCTTTGTAGTCGACAGGCAAGCCATTGATATATCTGCTTTCCCATCGCACGCGGGAAGAATCCCAGAAATCTCCGACGACGGTTTGCAATAGACGTACATAGATTGCCGCACCAAAACCGGTCACCTGAATGGGTGGAACAGTTGGTTCCTGTTGCCTCTCGATACGATAAGTCGCTTTGTCTGCTTCAATGACAAGGCTGTGCCGCACAGAATTGGTTTCCTGTGGTACAAGCCCCACGAAACGGGCAAAAAACTCGAACAGTGACTTTGTAGATTGCAGGGCCTGGGCGAACGGAGGCCATCCTTCCAGATCAAAAGTCTCACCTACATTCAGTCCAAGATATCGATCCCCTGACAAGTCTGAGAAGGCATTTAACAGACCGTAGACCAGCTCTGAGTGCACATAGACAGATGGGTCAGACAACAGTTTGGCCTTCAAGCCGACCTGATCCAAAGCTGGTTGCGGATCGATCTCATGGTCGATGAGATGTTGCAGAAACGGAGCAGCTAAGGTGAGGCGAATAAAGCCCTCGCTATGCTCTTGAGAGGTGGAGTTGAAAGGCAATCCCGTCACCCTCTTTAGGATCAAATGCTTGTTTGAGCAGCCTCATCTGACTGGTCCAAGTTGATTGTTAGTGCATCATCGGCCTGTGATCCATCGGGACGATGGTTTCGGGCGCTGGCGGGCG
>NZ_JBQGAN010000029.1:0-46248 GCF_056542865.1 Ruegeria sp. AA6 | reverse complement strand
TCTGCACATGCCCCCCAATGGACGCATACCAAGACGCCGCCGAATAATCACCAAAACACAAAAACAAATCCCCCGCCCAAAAGGCGGGGGGGTAGCAGCCGAATTTGGCAGTGCCGCGACGGGGTTATTCCCCTCAAGGGAAGTGGAGGAACAATGAAACACTATGTCCTCGGAAACGGCCGCTCCCAACGGGCCAGAGCGACAACGAACAGACAGCACAACGTCGACGTCTTTCTACGCGTACCAGACACCAAAGCTTCAGCAGAGATGGTTGTCGAGTTCTTTCAGGCTCTGAATGACCTTGTGGAAGATCATACCTACGTCGTGAACATTCGCTGTGCCGCTAGGGCCTCGGCGGGTGATCCGCTGTACTGGTCAGGACGTACAGCCATATTCTGGGGCGATATTCGCAAGGCTTGGTCGGACGAGAGCCACGATGCGACACGGCTTTCGCAGGTGCTTAACCTTGCTTCCCGTTCAGTACTGGTCGGCGGGGCGGTACTACTGCTGGAGAAAGCCAGACGGGGCGACCACCCCATTGCCGCCATTCATCCTAATTTCTTGGTTGCAGCGCAGGAAATTGGCCTTGCAAACTGTGGTCAAAGCACCCACCGATCCCCTGATGGCCGGGTCCACAGCGCAGCAACCAAACTGAGCGCACTGCGCCTGTTATCGGAATTTGTCGCACTGGATCACGGAGAACATCTGGCTGAAACGCTACGCAGCTACATTGGTATGACTGAGCCTAAACGCGACTGTGCCAGCCAGCTTGGCACTCGGCTTATTCACAGGTCAGGCGAAGACCCGTTGGTGCGCCAAGTGATCGAGAAGATGCTGAATAACGTAGAAGATCCACTGAAAATCTCCGATCTGTCCGAGGCGCTTGGAGCATCGACACGGCAACTGCAGCGGCGTTTTTTGAATAAGACAGGTGTCAAACTGCTGACCACCTATCGCAAGCTGCGGCTGGAGCGCGCTTATAGCTTGCTGCGTCACACAGACATGCCGCAGCTTGAGATTTCGGCAGCGACGGGTTTTTCATCCGCTGCCGCATTGGCGCGCGCGTTCAAAGACCAATATAAAACGACACCCGAGACGGTTCGCAGCCGCCGCTTTGCCGGAGCGTTGTCGGTACATCCCGCACCGCATTAAATCGTTGTGTCAAACCCGATGATGTGGGGCTTGCCTGTCACCGGTTCTTGGGATTTTCTGGCTTCATTCACAATCCACAAGGCCGGGCTGGAATGAAACTTGAATTTCATCACATCAATTTTGTCTCAGAGGACGTCGAGCGGTTGCACCGCTTCTATACTCAGGTCCTTGGGTTGGATGATATCCCGATCGAGAATTTCCCACGGCCAGACGAAACAGACGACAAAGGTTATAGCGGGAAAATCCGCTTTGCGACCGATGGTGGGATGCAAATGCATCTGGCCGAAAAGAACCTCGACGTTGCCTTTAAGCACGGCGAAACCATCAACCCGGTTGAACGCGGCCATATTGCATTTCGAACAGACGACATCGAAGCCTTCAAGAAGTTGCTGGACGACAACGGGGTGCCCTATTCGGATTACGGCACTGCCTTTGCAAAAGAATGGCATCAAGTGTTTTTCCACGACCCCGAAGGCAATATCATTGAGGTCCATCAAGCGCTTTGACACACTCGGGAGGCAATGATTGAAACAGGCCCTACTCGTCGTAGATGTCCAACCCTGCTTTGATCCACCAGATTGGCTGGTTGAGCGCAGCAAGTTGTTGGCGGCCAAATTCCCTTCGGTCGCGACAGTCGAACGCCATGATGAGGCCAAGGTTCCATTCTTCAGGCAGCTTGGGTGGAAACCCCGATCGGTCGACGACAGCCTTGTGCAGACGGACTATACCATTCTGAAGTATGGATACGGTCCGCCCCCGGAGGTGATTGACTGGTTTCGCACCCAAAAGGTCGACCGCGTTCTGGTTTGCGGCATTCAGGCCGATACCTGCGTACTGGCTGCTGGATTCGCCCTATTTGACGCGGGCCTGCAACCGACCATAATTGCCGACACGGTTGTCGGGTCTTCGCTGGATCGCAGTGGCAAGCTGGGCGTGGATTTGTGGCGACATCATTTTGGTCAGGTGATTGAGAAGCACTCGGATATTTTGTGACGGCGCAATCCCTGTCCGCAGCGGAGAGGAGAGCCATTATGACCTCGAAACGTATTTTTAGACAAACGGCACTTGCACTTGTCGCGGCCGGCTATTGCACAGGGGCCTATGCGGAAGAGTTTTCGCTGACCGGTCAGTATGAAGGTATTTACGCCTGTGACAGCACCACAGGCGGCGTTCCCTCAAGTTGGTCAGATCCAATGACTGCGGGGATTGTTCAGGACGGGGATCAAATCTCCATCGACTTGCTTTACACCGACAAACAAGAGCTTGGGGCCGAATACTCGCTATACACCGGCTCAATTGCGCTGGACCCGACGGGTACGCTGGTCAGTGGGTATTTCGAAGCCTGCGGCGGAACCTTTCCTTCAAAGGAACTGGCCCGGATTTTCCCGGCTGCGACGGACGCGTCCTTCAGCTTTGCCGTCACCAGTGTTTGGGCCTCGGATCAGGTGCCTAACTTGCCCGGCCTGACGGTTCAATCCTGCACCTGGAGCCTGAAACGCGTGTCCACAGAGGTGCCCAAAGTCAGGCCGTGCGAGACGGCGGCTGACTAAGTGCGCGACCATCTGGACTCATTTATTAAGTCCAGATGTTTAAATTGGATCCAAAGTACCCATATAGCTCCAATCTTATAACTTAACCGTGCCCAAGCGGGTGTGTTTCACCCGGCAAGCCCCCAGAAAACAGGATGGTCCCGATGAATTTTATTCTACGCGGTAGCCTGGTTACTCAAATCATCATCGGTCTTGTGGCCGGTGCTCTTCTCGCCACCCTTTGGCCTTCGGCTAGTATGGCCGTCGGCCTGCTGGGTGATTTCTTTGTCGACGCGCTGAAAGCCGTCGCGCCCGTACTGGTGCTGATCCTCGTCTGCGCCGCCATCACGAACCACAAAAAAGACAGCGAGGCCCGGATGGGGCCGGTGGTGCTGCTCTATATCCTTGGCACTTTTGCGGCGGCGCTGGTCGCGGTGGCAGCCAGTTTCCTGTTCCCGGTCACGCTGCACCTGACCGGCACACCCGAGCTTATAAATGCCCCTGACGGGTTGGCAGAGGTGGTGAAGAACATCCTTCTCAAGATCGTGGACAACCCGGTGAACGCATTGGCGCAGGCCAACTACATCGGCATCCTTGCCTGGGCCGTTGGTCTGGGGCTGGTCTTCCGCCACGCGAGTGACACAACCAAGGCACTGATGTCCGATCTGGACGGAGCCATCACCAAGATCGTATCCGTCATCATTCGGATCGCGCCCATTGGTATCTTTGGCATCGTGGCCTCGACCATTGCCGAAACCGGCTTTGAAACGCTCGCCAGCTATGGCCAGCTTCTGGCGTTGCTGATCGGCTGTATGGCGTTCATGGCGCTGGTCGTGAACCCGCTGATCGTGTTCCTGCGCATCCGCAAGAACCCCTATCCACTGGTTTTCACCTGCCTGAAGGAATCCGGGATCACCGCGTTCTTCATGCGCAGCTCGGCCGCCAACATTCCGGTCAACATGGAACTGTGCCGCCGCATGGATCTGGATGAGGAAACCTATTCGGTCACCATTCCAATCGGTGCCACCATCAATATGGCGGGTGCTGCGATCACCATCACGGTGATGACACTGGCAACCGTGCATACGATGGGTATTCAGGTCGACTTCTTCTCGGCCCTGTTCCTGAGCATCATCGCATCCATTGCCGCAACCGGCGCGTCCGGCGTGGCAGGTGGGTCGCTGCTGTTGATCCCGATGGCCGCCAGCCTGTTTGGCATCGACAACGCGACTGCCATGCAGGTGGTCAGCATCGGCTTTATCATCGGCGTCCTGCAGGACTCGGCGGAAACCGGTCTGAACTCGTCAACCGACGTACTGTTCACGGCGGCCGGGTCTTACAAGCAAGGCGATCCGTATCCGCGCAAACTGCCGATGGAAGAGGTTCCCGCGTAAGCCGGACCTTTGCATCCAACCACAACCGCAGAGTCACTCTGCGGTTGTGATCTCTGCGCTGGTCCACCCGGCGGCGCGCATGGCTGATGTCAGCTCCTCAACCGGTGCTGGATCTGCAAACACCCGGGATTTCAATCCCTCCAAAGGGAAGCTCGGCCAGGTCTTTGTATAGAGGTCAGCCAACCTGCGGGCTTCGGCATGGTCCCCACTGTTCCAATGCGCAGCCATCAGATACGCGGTCGAGATCGGTCCGAAAGGTCCCCCGCGAGCGATCGTATCTTCATAGGTTCGGATCGCCCCCTCATAATCACCCGTGTGAAACCGAGCCGCGCCCAGCGCATTTCCAGCCACCGAGCCGCCACCCCGTTCGGCCATTTCCTGATACCGCTCCGCATCAGACAGAACGCGGTCGAAATCCAGAGTATACAGCGAGATCAAAGCGTCAAATTCGGCAACATGCGGATCATCCGGCGCCCTATCGGTTGCACGATGCGTCAGGCTGACAGCCTTGTCGAAGTTTCCGGCGGCAAATTCGAACCACGCGCGTGCGGACAGCGCCCCTGGCGCATCAGGGGCCAGTTCCAGCGCGTGCGCACTGTTGTCATCAGCAGTGCTGAGCAACTCTTGGGCCTCGGGGGTCCAGAATTGCAGAATGGCCAACATCGTTTCGACCTGCGCCGCGCCCGCATAGCCGCAGTAATAAAGCGGGTCTCGATGTGTCGCTGTTTCAAACACCAATAGTGCGGGCCGAAGGCGTGACAGGTCCACAACAGGAAAAATCAGGTCTCGCCCCGCGTTGCAAAGATTGATCGCCTCAACTCGGGTCGGGGAAACATCGTATATCGTCGACTGATCTCCCGCACTTGGTGTCGGGGCGTCCGACGCGGTTGCCAAATAAAGGCCAATTCCTAATGCTACCGCTCCAAGCCCCGCGCCGATCAGGTATAGACGCCGCACGCCCCAATACCCGCTGTCTGTGCCCACATGAAATTCCGGCGCATAGCTTCCGACCGGCAGTGAAATGATCACCGGGTCCGCCGCGCCCTCGCCACCGTAATACGCCTTGAGCTTGCGCCGCACACGCCCAGCATCAACGCGCACTACCCCTTCGCGTCGGGTCAGATCATCCGCGTCATAGCCGTAGACATCCATCGCAATCGTCTTGGCGCGGATTTCGTCGGTACGCCCGGCCAACGCTTCGGTCACGACATAAGTTAGGAACGACTGCATCCGCGCCGACCCCTTGAAATCTTTCGACGCGAGCACCCGTTCAAGCGCGGCCTTGATCTGCTCCGTCGGGAGCGATCCTGCGTTCTGTCGCGCTGTGTCGTCAGTTCGGACAGTCAAGAACTATCCTTTCAAGGTAAGGACTTGGCGGCATGATGCTACGGTAGCATGCGACCTTTTACGTTCAAGACATATTCTTCGGCAGGCATGCTTGCAGGGCAAATCCAGCGGGTGCAGACCCATGACAGATGATGACTTCTTTGACGCACAGTTTCCCGGCACGGCCCATCGGCTGCGTGTCCTGCGCGCCCGAGACAAGGAATTCGATCAAATCTGCGCCGACTACCACGAGGTCTTTTGTGAATTGGCCATAGCCCCGCAGGCCGCCAGCCAAATGCAAAACCGCTACCTCGCGGACTTGGCCGAAAGCGTCTCGGATTTGCGGAACAGTATCGAAAAGCGATTGCGCGAATGAGTGAAAGGTTGATCATGAAACTTCGTACCCTTCTACCCCTGCTGTTTCTGACAGCCAGTCCGGCGATTTCTCAGGACGCTCCAATCATTCACGATGGCGAGTTCGAATACCTGCGCGCGCAGTTCGGTGAGACCTGGGATGCGCAGGATGCCGAGATTGACGCCAGACTGGCCGAGATCCGCGCCGCCAACGACGGTCAGCCCCCCAATCTTCTCTACATCCTGATTGATGATGTGAGCTTTGGTCAGATGGGCGACCGCAAGATGAACTACGTCATGGGGATAGAGACGCCGAACATCAACCAACTGGCAACTGAGGGCCTGTCGCTGATGCGGATGTATACCGAACCGTCCTGCACCCCCACACGCACCGCGTTACTGACAGGTCGCCACCCGGTGCGCGCCGGAGTGGAAGAGGTCAAGGTTGCATTGGTTGGTGAGGGGCTTCCGGCCTCTGAAGTCACCCTGCCTGAAATCCTGAAACAGGCGGGTTACTCCACCACACACGTCGGCAAGTGGCATCAAGGCGATATTGAGGAATCTTATCCCCACAATCAGGGTTTTGACTGGGCCGCCTTCCCCCTGCACCAGCAAGTCCAGCTGAGCCTCATGACCCCCGAGGCGATGCGGTCCAATGCCATGCTCGGCTATGTTCCCGAGGGCCAGAACAACCAGTTCCTTCTGGATGAGCGTTTCAAACCCTACGGTCTGGTCACCGGGGTCGAGGCCGAGGCCGGAGACCCCGCGCGCGAAGTCGACATGGCGGCGGGCGAGGTTTGGACCCAAGCGAAATACGAGGACATGAACCTGCGCTATCAGCAGCAGGCGATAGAACAGCTACAGCGCGTCGCGGCAGAGGATGCGCCGTTCTTCCTGCAATACTGGCCGCTGTATCCCCTGAACTTTGTCTATGCAGATCAGGCAATCTCACGCAATGGCGGTTTTCATGCAGACAAGTTACAACTGCTGGACGGCTGGATTGGCGACCTGCTGCAGGCACTGGAGGAAACCGGCAAGGCGGACAATACCATCGTGATCCTGATGGCCGACAATGGGTTGATGTACCACTACGAAGGCAGCTCGGGCCTCAACCAGCTGATCTATCGAGGCGGCAAGACCCAGCACCTTGAGGGCGGCGTGCGCACAGATGCGTTCATCCGCTGGCCCAATGTGATCGAAGCCAATAGCGCGGCGGGTGACATCTTTCACGTCTCGGACATCTACACCACGATGGCGCGGATTGCGGGCGCGACTGACTATATCCCGCGCGACCGGGTGATCGACGGCATTGACCAGACCGCGCTGCTGTTAAACGGTGAAGGCCATGGGCGGCGCGACTATGTGTATGTCTACGAAGGCCCGGTGCTGCGTTCAGTGGTCAAGCAAGAGTTCAAGATGCACCTGCCCGCCCCCGGTCAGCCCGGCGCTGCTGCTCCCACCTACAACATCTATCGCGACCCGCGCGAGCGGCACCCGTTGGTCGGGTATTCCCTTTGGGCCGGGGCGTCGTTTCAGGACATGATAAAACGTCACCAGAAGATGATCGCGAAATACCCACATTCCGAAATCGGCAAAGGCCGACCCTATGACGGCATCGAGAACCTGCGCCCGGAATCCGAACTGACCCGCGATGTGTTCATGAGCTGGCAGTAGCGTTGCTTGGTAGAAAATTCAGCGCAAGTATCGTAATGTTTTAATGTGAGACTGCTCTGCGAACTCGACCGTGGGGCATTCTGACAACGGAGGGGGAGGACGGAATGGATTTGAGATGTTGGATTGCAGTGACAGCGGGGCTTGCGGCCGCACCAGCGGTGGCACAAGAGAGCCCTATTCAACACGATGCGGAATTCTACATTCTTCAGGCACAACACGCGGAACAATGGGCACAGGATGATGCGGCGGTTGATACGGCGCTGGCGTCGTTTCGGGACGGCAACGGGGGCAATCCTCCGAACATCGTCAGCGTCCTGATCGACGATATGGGCTTTGGGGACATGGGTATCCCCGAGTTGAACGCCGTTCGGGGATACGAGACACCGAACATCAACGACTTTTCCGATCAGGCCATGCGGATGGTGCGGATGTATACCGAACCCTCTTGCACGCCGACACGTGTCGCGCAGATGACCGGGCGGTTGCCAGTGCGTATGGGCATGGGCGACACGACAGTCGATATCGCAGGATTTGGGCTTCCGGAGAACGAGGTCACTCTGGCCGAAGTGCTGAAACAGGCGGGCTATGCCACCAGCCATGTGGGCAAATGGCACATGGGCGACATCGCCGAAAGCTGGGCGATGAACCAAGGCTTTGACTATGCCCAACACGCCATTCACCAGCAGGGTCAGCTGACTATCTTTAATGACGACGCCATCAAGGAGCAGGTCTCGGTCGCGATCCGGGACTATGACGACAAATACACTTTGGATGATTGGTTCCGCCCGGACGCGGCGGCGATGATGACCGTGATCGAGGGCGAAACCGGCGGCCCGATCCGCGAGATTCGCATGGAACCCGGTGAACGCTGGAACGCCGCAAAGTACGACGAAATGAACCAGGCGTTTCAGGATAAGACCTTGGAGGAACTGGAACGTCTTGCAGGCGGAGACGACCCGTTCTTCCTGCAATATTGGCCGATGATCCCGCTGGACAACACCCGCGCCGGGCGGTCAGGACCAGAAAGTGTGAATGGCGGCCTTTATGTGGACAAGATGCAGCTGCTGGACCAGTGGCTGGGCGATCTGTTCGCGCGGTTGGATGAGCTGGGACTGTCCGAGAACACCATTGTCATCGTCATGGGCGACAACGGCCATTTCACCAAATACGCGCCGCAATCGGGCTTCACACCGCTGATCTACGCGGGCGGCAAGGGCGACACGACCGAAGGCGGCGTTCGCGTCGATGCTTTCATTCGCTGGCCCGGTATGATCGAAGCCGATGGGCTGCTGAACAGCATCATCCACGTCTCTGACCTTTATACGACACTGTCGCGCTTTGCAGGGGCTGATGCGTTCATTCCGCGGGATCGCCTGGTGGACGGCGTGGACCAATCCGCCGCCCTGCTGTTTGCCGACGAATCCAAAGCCCGCCGCGATCACGTCATTGTCTATTCGGTGAACAAACCCGAGGCGATTGTGAAAGACCAGTTAAAGCTGAAACTGCCGGGACCTGGGGAAAGCGCGATTTTGGCAAAGTTCTTTGACCTTTATCGGGACACACGTGAAGAATACTCTGTCTCGACCGAGGTTGGCGCTTGGGGAGGTCAGGAATTCGCGCGCATTTTGGGTCGCCACATGGCCCGCAAAGAGAAATTCCCCGACACCACGCCTGCCTATGGCGTGCCTTATGAGGGGATAGAGAACATCCGCCCAGAAACCCAACAGGCCGTCGACGCGTTCATGATCAAGCGCGCCTCGCCACAGCAATAACACCAAGCAGGAGGTGCATATGGTCGGAACTATACTCTTCGCCTTGGGCTTGGTTGTCTCGCTCGGGATCGGCTTTGTCTACTTCCGCGATCTGGGCGACATCTCGCAAATGCTGCTGAAGGTAAAGCGCGAGAATATGGTGCGTTTTATCCGACACGAATATCGTTTGATCGGAGTGGGTTTAGGCGGTTTTGCTATTGCAACGTTGGCACATTTCATACTGGGTGGCGGGCCGTTCTGGGTGTGGGTCGTAACGACCTTGCTCGTGCTGTTTCTTTACGGCTTTCCCTACGTCTGGGTACATCTGGGCCTGCGCAACCAGATGAATGAAGCTGCCTTCTTTCCCATTGGCGAGGCGCAGAAATATGTCGGGCCTATTGCGCCTGTTCTGGTGATCGACAATAACGGCCATGCCCGCGCGCACCCGGATGCACAGATCATGCGCCCACATCTGGCCGGGAGTGCGGATGGGCTGGGCGGAGAAGACGTTATCATGACCTATTGCGCGATGGCTAACCTCGGCCAAGGCTACGTTCCCCGGGTCGAGGGCAAACGGCTGGACCTTGAGGTTCTGGCCCAGCACGGCAACAACCTTATCCTGCGCGACAACGAATCCGGCGAACCGATCCAACATATCTATGGTTTTCGCGAAGCCGACCGCGACCCGAACCCGGACGGGCTGGCCTGCCCCCTGCGTCCCGAGGCGCAGATGAAACCATGGCCAACTTATCGGATGACCTTTCGCGGGTTCCAAAAGGCCTTTCCTGATGGCGAAGTTTACCTGAACAAACCCTCACCTAACCCATTTCTGCGGCTGCTGGACATGGTGACCGAGATTACCTTTGGATGGGGCATTGGGCGCCAACATCAAGAGGATGCCCCGGTGATGGACAACATGGACCGTTCAGACGACCGGCTGCCAAACAAGACCTATGTCTGGGGCATCACCATCGGTAAAGACGCGGCCTGCTGGACCGACGATTTTATAATCGACAACAACTGGATCGTTAATGCCACCGTTGGCGGTCGTGGTGTCGTCGTCAGCCTTGACCCAAAATATGAAAGCCTTGGCATATGGTACAATGACAGCGGCAAACCGGTAACCCGCTGCGACTTCTGGGGAGTGTCAGACCAAGGTCAGTTACAAAGGGTCGAGACCTTGCGAGCCGGCGTCTTCTGGCATGTCTGGTCCGAGTTTTTCCCGGACACAGACATCAATCGTGTGGGCTTTGGCGCAAAAAAATCAAATGATGTGGCTGCCTAGCTTCTATTTTGGAAACCAAAGAAAATAATAAGAGAGGGATAGAATGAGACCACTACGAGGAACGAATTCCAGCGCACTTGCAGCGGCCTTACTCACGTTAGCAACAGCGGCAACGGCCCAGCAATCCGGGTGGTCCTATGAAGCCACGATCTATTTGTTCATGCCCGAAACCGAGACCAAACTGGACACCCCTTCAGGCACTTTGGATGGAACTTTGAGTTTTTCCGACGCGCTGGAAAATCTGGATTTTGCCTTCATGGGCGCATTCGCTGCAACCAATGGGCAATGGAGCGTGCTGGCCGATTACAACTATACCAACCTCTCTTTCAACAACTCCTTGTCCGGACCCTTAGCCGGAGAATTGGACACCTCGGTCAAAACACAGTTTCTAACAGCATTGCTGGGATACCGGGTGCGCAACGACCAATCTGTTAAGGTGGATTTAGCAGGTGGTTTCAGGTGGTACAGCACTGACACGGAATTTACCGTGACTTCTGAAAGAGGCCCTTCTCGCGAGACTGATGCCGATGCAAGTTGGGTCGACCCGATTGTTGGCGTCCGAGCCCGCTTTGCCTTGTCCGACTCTTGGAGCGGCACGGCCTACGCAGATTATGGAGGATTCCGCAGTGGTAGCCAGACTTGGTCCGTTCTGCTGACGGCCGATTACGCCATCAACGACAGATGGCTGTTGCGCGGTGGATATCGGTACATATCGTTCGAACACGAGATCGACGGCAATGACTACGAATTCAATCAATCCGGCCCGCTGATCGGCGCCACCTATCGGTTCTGACTTTTTGGGGCCACTTTTCAGGCTTCAACCGTGGGCGTGGACTCGTTCAGTTGTCATGGCTGAAAGGGTCTGTGCGTGATATCCCGCTGCGTTGTCGAGCCAGCCAAGAAACTCCCGCATGTTTTGCGTGATGCCTAAATGCACCTCTGGGACCGACAACACACGTGCAATGGCCGGAAGTCTGGGGCTAACTTCCAACAGAAGTATTGCACTTCCGACAACAATTGACGCGCTGACAAGCGGCGACGACACCAACTCATAGCTTTGCGTTGATGCGACCCACAATGCAAACCCAAGCCGCGTGACAGCAACCGCGTCGGTAATCCGGCGCAGGCGCGGTAGAAAATAGGTGGTCATCGCCGCCGCCGTAACAACTGCGACCATGTAGATCAGGCCGATAATGATTGGAACCGGCACCCCCCCTTTGGTGGAGCCCATATGCGAGTACAACACGACGCCGGCCACGAACGACAAAGCACCGATCAACGCCAGTCTGCGTCGCTCAAGGAAGACATGTCGGAAAATGGCCTGCATCGATCAAATCCTCTCAACTGGGTTGAGAATGAACGTGAAAGATGAATTTGTGGTTGATCTGACAAAATATAGGCAGAAGTAAGACTTTGTTGAAACGTCGAGATCAGTCCAGCAACACTTTTCTTAAGATCACTCTTGCCAACGTGCAAAACAGCATTTTCCACCGTTGCAACGTGTCTCAGAATGACGGAGCAATCATGGCCGCATAGTTGTTGGCCAGCATCTCGGCATCTGTGCGATTAAACTTGACCGAAGGCAGTGCCTCCATGTCGATCTTTGCGCTGCCCTCGAAAAGTTTCGCAGGATCGACCGACAGATGTAACTGACCATCCTCTTCTGCTAGAATGTCACTCGGAAGCTGTAACACGACTTCGCGCGCATTTTCGGAAAACCCGACATGGTAGACCAAGGGTGATACATCCTGATCCACCTGCAACGCGCCTTCGAAGACCACGAATTTGTAGCCTACTTCCCAGTTCCACGCCATCTGGCTGTTAGGATCCAGGTCGCCCCGCACCTCGATGGACGTATTTGCGGCAGGATCGACCCCGATCAAGAACCGTACCGTGTCAATCGAAGCCAGAGGCACCTCGGGCAAAGTGATTGAGTGCGTCTTGTCCGCGTTATCGAAGCGCAAAAGGTGATAGCTTTCCGGTTCGGCAAAGGTTTGATCCCCTTGCCCAAAGGACAAGTTACTCAGGTAAAACCTGAAATCGCGAACTCTGAATTGTCCCTCCCCGCCCGGATTGTCATAGACGAACTGATCATAAACCAAAGGTTCGCCCGCCATTTCGGCGTGAAACGTCAGTGTGATCGGCCTGGGTGTCTTTTGCCCCGGGTTCAGAACAACCCACCCTATGATCACAGCCGCACCGGTCAGCATTCCAAGGATCAGTCGCATCAAGAACCTCCTTCAAACGGATCAGAGAAAAGTGGATTGGTCAGGAAGTCCTCGTCTGTCAGGGTGTGTAGAAACGCGATGATGGCCTCCATCTCTTCGGGCGTCATACGCAGGCCAACCGTGTCTTGATCAGTGTTGGGTGCGTTGTCGGCCTCAAGGATCAGGGGACTCAGCGTGTCACTGACCGCAATACCGTCATTGTAGTGCGCCATCACGTCTTCGAGCGTGTCGAACCTGCCATCATGCATGTACGGCGCGGTAACGGCGATGTTGCGCAAGGTCGGCACCTTGAAGAACCCCTTATGCGCGGGGTTCCCTGTCACAGCCATCAAGCCATCGGGCAGAGTTTCGTCCGGGTCCAGACCGTTGTTGGAAAACCCATCCAGCGCGTCGCGGAACCCCGACGTCAGGAATTGACTGTGGCAGTCGATGCAGTTGCCGCCCCTTAGGGATATTTTGGTGTCCGGGTGCGCCATGAACAGCTTGCGCCCGTGTTCCTCCTGCGCGGTCAGGCGGACCTCACCGCGCAAATACCGATCGTATTTCGAGTTCGATGAGATCAGCATCCGCATGAACGTTGCCAGCGCGCTGGCTGTATTCTCAGGCGTAACCGCACCATAGGCGTTACGGAACATCTTGCGATACGTATCCGAGGCCCGCAGTTCATACATCAGCGCGTCAATATCCTGCCCCATCTCGTCGGGGTGCTGGATCGGCATCAGCGCCTGTTCCTCAAGCGAGGTCGCGCGACCATCCCAAAAGAACCTCTGCTGCCCCCAAAGCAGGTTGGCCAAGCTCATCGAACTGAAGTTTAACTCGCCCCCTGACAAGGACGGAGATTTCGCGCGCCCGTCGGTAAAGGCCAGCGCCTGCACGTGGCAGGTGGCGCAGGAGATTTCGTTATTGCCGGACAAAACAGGATCATAGAACAGGTGACGGCCCAGCGCGAAGGCTTCTTCGGTCAGCGGGTTGTCGGGTGGGACGGCAAAGCGCCCGAAAACAAACGGTGCGGAAAAGTCGGCGATCGGGGTCGCAATCGGGGTGCGCGCGCGATCCCAAACCACCCACCCCACCGCCGCAACCCCGGCGGCGATGGTAAGGATCAAGACAACCCGAAGCATCACGCCACCGGATCGTCAGTGGTGATGAACAAAGCCAGAGCCGAACAGCCCTTCGAGGTTTTCGATCCCCTTGTTATAGCGGTCCTTGATGTTGACCGTGGCCAGACGTTCACCAGTTTCAAGGTCGTGGACCGTAATTGTATGGCTGTTT
Source organism: Ruegeria sp. AA6 (assembly GCF_056542865.1). Lineage (NCBI taxonomy): Bacteria > Pseudomonadati > Pseudomonadota > Alphaproteobacteria > Rhodobacterales > Roseobacteraceae > Ruegeria > Ruegeria sp. AA6. The sequence goes on along the minus strand of NZ_JBQGAN010000029.1, from coordinate 32,283 downwards.
AGACCGGCGATGAAATCCACATCCGTTGGATCATCGTCCGCAGCATTGCCCAAGTTCAGCAGGTTGTTCTGAACCGCGATCAGGTCGCGCCCCGAAGCCGAGGTGAAAAAGATCATGTGATGCGCCCCCGGATCAGCAACGATGTCCGGGCCGCTGGACACCAGTTCGGGCAAGGCCACCAGTTCATAACGCTTTACCACACCCGGAAGGGCGTGTGAGATGAACAGCTCATCCTCGGTGCCGTAAAATTCCAGCGGCACAGCTGTTTCATTGGCAACGCCGCTATAGATTACCTCGGCCTCACCAAAGGTCTTCGAACTGGCGTCGTAGGGCACTTTCCATGTCTCGAACCCAAACATCGTGTTGGCCAGAATGGCGGGTTCAATCTCGGGGTGCATGCTTGGGCGAGCAAACAGAACCTCAACCGGAGACGATGGGAAATTCAGAGGCTTTTCCTTCTCGACCACAATATTTTCTATGGGTTCCAAAGCGTTAAGATCAATGATCGTCAGCACATTCCCGACCCCGGTCTTCAGGTCCGGGTGTACGGTCGAAGTTACGACCATGCGGTCTTCGAAGGCGGAAATGCCGTGCGGGTACATGATATAGGGCGCGCCCTCACCCACCTGGCTTTTGCGCGCTTCGATAATCTTGACGACTTCGTTGGTTTGGGTGTCGAACACACCGACCGAGCCACCGTCATCCCCTCCGGTCCCTCCAAGGAAGGTCACGAACATATATTCCTGACCGTTGGAATTTGCCCACATAATGTCTTCGCCGACCATCTGCCCCTGCGTATCCAGGCAGTTAAAACCCGAGATCACAGGCGCGCCGCTGGAGTCACGGGACAGGCCGACCTCGGCCAGACTGCACGACGGATCAAGCCCGGTGGAATACAGCCTGCCGTTTGGGCTGTAATACAGGTGGTGCAGAGGATGCACCATTTCGGGCTGTTCAACTTCGCTGAGGATTTCTCCAAACCGGTCAGACTCCGGGTCCAACTCGATGATCGCAACGCTGTGGCTGGTGTCCAACGTGGGCAGCCCGCGCAGCAGAACCATGCCTTGGCTTTCTTCGCGGTCTTGCGCAAGTGCTGGGGACAGGCCAGCCAGTATCAGGCCCGCTCCGATCAGAATGCTGTGTTTGAAATGACTGAAGTACATGACTTACCCCCTTTTGATGCAGTTCAGTGTGGGATGCGCCTTACCCTACGTCATATCATATTCAAGGAATTGCACCAAATCTGCGCGGGGTACGCAAAGGTGTGAAATTCAGGATTTCAATACGTCGATTGAGGTTGCCCCGATCTGAGCCATCGTAATGCTGAACTCATCACTGAGGACGTCCCAGAGCTGCTGCAAACCGGCCTCACCTGCGGCGGCCATCGCAAACTGCATGACCCGGCCAAAGAAAACAAAATCCGCGCCCGCCATCAGTGCTTTCACGGCGTCTTCGCCCGACCGCAACCCGCTATCGTAGAACACAGGGTAGTCATCACCCACAGCAGCCCGGACTTGCGGCAACATCTCAAAGGCCGGGGGGGCGCTGTCCAATTGCCGCGCGCCGTGGCTTGAGACCTGAATGGCATCCACACCAGCGGCTTTCACGGCCAAGGCGTCCTCGGGGTCCAAGACGCCTTTGACGACAAGTTTCCCACCCCACTGATCGCGCAGCCGGGCGAGTGTTTCCCACGTTGCCTTGGCCCGGCTTTCTGTGCGGTCGAACTCGTAACCGTCCTTCAAAAAGTTAGCCATCTGAGGTTTTCCGGCAGCCAAAGTCGCCAACGACCACCTTGGGTGCAGGGCAAAGTCGATGAACTGGCGCGGGCCGATGCGGAAGGGCATCTTGAACCCATGGCGCAATTCTCGCGGTCGGCGGCCAACCTCGGGGACGTCCACGGTTAGAACGAGAGTCTCATACCCCGCAGCGCGCGCGCGTTCGACCAGCTTGAACGTGCCCTCTCCGTCTCCGCTGAAGTATAGCTGAAACCAAGCGTTTCCTTCGGCGACCTCAATCACCTCTTCCATCGGGGTCGAGGCCACGGTCGACACACCTAACGGAACCTTGTAGCACGCCGCCAGACGCGCCAGCATCAAGTCAGCGCCGGGCGCGGACAGGTTGCACATGCCCATCGGCGCGATGCCAAAAGGACGTTGCGCAGGAGTGCCAAACAGTGACGTCGCCAGAGATCGTGTGCTCACATCTCGCAATACGCGCGGGCGCAGGGCCATAGCATCCAAGGCGACACGGTTTCGAGTCGCCCCGACCTCGGCCCCCGCCGCGCCGTCTATGTAATCGAACACCATCCACGGCAGACGCCGCCGCGCAAGACGGCGGGCGTCCTCGGCGCTGTGGATGGCGCTGGCTGTCATCAGGCCTGAACGGCCTTCATAAAGCGGTCGCGGATTACTACCGGGTCCATTGTGATCGGCGGCATCTTGGCATTGCCGCTTTCGCATTTGCTGACGATGATGGTCATCTGCTTGGCGTCCAGCGCCTCTTGCAGAACCCGACCGGTTTCCTCAGCCTGACATTCGATGACCCGATCACAGCCCGCAGCCTCGGCCATTTTCGCCAGCGAGGTTTTCTGACCTGCATAGGTCGGCTGATCCCCGGTGGACCCATATGAGCCGTTGTCGACGATCAGCAGGATATAGTTGTCCGCCACGTTGTTGGCGATGGTCGGCAGCGTGCCCAAATTGGTCAGGATTGAGCCATCACCATCAATCACGATCACCGGTTTCGGCTGCGACAGCGCCAGCCCGAGGCCAATGGACGAGGCCAGACCCATCGTGCCCAGCATGTAGAAATTGGTCGGCTGATCATCGATGGCGTGCAGCTCCTGACTGGGGATGCCGATATTGCAGACCACCAGTTGATCCCGCAGGATCGGGGCGATTTCTTTCAGAATCTCAGAACGGATCATTGGTCGCCGTAGCCTCCCCAGAAATTGGCGTCGGTCAGGATGGCGACCGGCTTGTTGCACATAAAGGTGTATTTCAGGATCGCGTCCAATTCCTCGACGTCCGCCTGATGGTGGAAGTGGTAGGTCGGGATATTCAGCTGCGCCAGCAAGGCTTTGGTGTGGACTGCCATCTCGACCTGACAGGCGATGGGCTCACGCAGCTCTCCGCGATATGAGATCAGCATGGGCAGCGGCATCCGGTAGTACTGGATCAGTGTCGCCAGCGTATTGATTGTCACGCCGATGGCGGTGTTCTGCATGATGATCGCCGGGCGCTTACCGCCCATCCAAGCGCCCGCGCACAGGCCCATGCCTTCGTCTTCCTTGTTCGAGGGGATGTGATAGATGCCGTCGCGCTGGTCGATTTCATCTATGACCCCGGCCAGTTGCTTGCACGGCACGGTGGTTACAAACGAGATATCGTTTGCGACCAGATCGTCAGTGATCTTCTTGTCTATGTTCATATCCGGTCTGTCAGTCCTGTTTGGGGCGCTATTGGCGCGATTGACGGGTTAGATTCTGCGATGGACGTGCACTGCACATCCGGCATGGCGCACGACGCGAGATGCGGTCGAGCCCAGGAAGTAGTCGCTGAGGCCCGGTTTGTGCGAGCCGATGACGATGCAATCCACGCCGTTGGCATTGGCGTAGTCAATAATAGTCCGGGCGGTGTGGCCCTTGACGATCTCGAGCGTGACACCCTCAATCCCCTCGGTCTTTTTGCGCAACAAACTGGTGGCGGCACGAAAGCCCTCGGCAACCATATCCTTGTCAAGGTAGGCGCTGACCGAACCTTGCGGCATCTCATAGACATGCAGCGCGACGATTTCGCCATCTTCCCCGGACAGCGCGCGCGCGACCTCAAGCGTGTGTTGTGAAATGCCGTGATCCAGCGCCATTGGAACAAGAACTTTCTTATACATGAATCCCTCCGTATCTGTCGGGCCTATGCCCATGGCGCGAGGATGATTTTCGGGGCTGCAACAGCCCCTTTACGTAGATCCCGGAATGCATCTGCCCCTTCGGACAGTGTCCGTTCCTCGACCCAGTTCAACGCACCCAGACGACCGTCAAAGATGGCTTGGGCGGTTTGCCGGAAATCCTCGGCCGTATATGTATAGGTGCCGATAAAAGTGATTTCCTGCAAGGTCATGCGGCGGATGTCCAGCCCTCCAGCGTCTTCACCCAGTCCGACATGAGCGATCACACCGCCCGGTTGGACCAGCGACGACGCCATAGCGCGGGTGACCGCAAAGCCGACCGCGTCAATGATCAAACCGAAGCTGTCTTGCGTTTCGCCGACGACATTGAAATCTCCGAAACCCTGCAAATAGGCGCGGCGCAGATCGTTGGGTTCAACGATCACAACATCATCTACACCCATCGCGGACAGGGCCAGCGCAGCCGCGACGCCAATGGCGCCCCCACCGATCACCTGCGCCTTGCGATCCATTGCCGGGTGCAGTGCTTCAAGGCCCAGCCGAACCGCATGCCAACTGACCGCCAGTGGTTCGGCCAGCGCTGCCTTGGCGAAACTTACGTGATCCGGCACCTCGACCAGATTGGTGTCGGGCATGGCGACGAATTGGGCGAAAGCCCCTTCGCGCGGCGGCATCGAGATGATCTGGCGATCCGCGCACAGGTTCTCTCGCCCAGACCGACAGGCCGCGCAGGTGCCACACGTCACCAGCGGGTTAATCGTAACACGCGCGCCATCCCGAGGACCGCCCACGATTGTGCCTGCTGCCTCGTGCCCAAGTATCAAGGGTGCAGGACGGCGCGCATCGTGGCCCAAATAGGCATGCATGTCCGAGCCGCAAATGCCCGCTGCCTCAATTCGGATGAGGTGTTCGCCAAATTGCGGGGTGGCATCGGGCACTTCCCGAAACGCCACCTGCTCCACACCTTCATAAACCAGCGCTTTCATTTCGCTGTGAACCCCCCATCAACCATCAGGACCTGTCCGGTGACGTAATCGGAAGCCTTTGAACACAAAAACAGGATCGGGCCGTCGATATCATCCATTCGCCCGTTGCGCTGAATGCACGTCTGGGCCGCGTTCCGCGCAGCGCGCGTAGGATCACCGAACACCGCCTGTGTGAGTTCGGTTGGGAAAAACCCCGGACCTATTGCGTTGGCGGTGATGCCGTGAGGCGACCACGCCTCGGCCATAGCGCGGGTCAGTTGGCCAATCCCAGCCTTGGTTGCGCCATAGGCAATACCACCCGGAAAGGCCCGCGTGGTTTGAAGCGAGGCAAAGTTCACGATCCGCCCCCAGCCACGGTCCTTCATTGCAGGGACCATCGCCTGGCTCAGAAAAAACGGAGCGCTCAGGTTCAGCGCTAAGGTCGCGTCCCAGCCTTCTGGCGTGACGTCATCCGCCGCTTCGCGCGTGTTCACTCCGGCGGCATGGATGACGATGTCAGGTGGGCCAAATTTGGACCCGATGTCATCGACCAGCGAACCGATTTTCGACCGCTCAGCCACGTCCGCAACAACGGTGTCAGCGCGTTCGCCTATCTCGTCCTGCATCTCAGCCAAAGCGTCGGCTCGACGCGCCACGCCGACTACATTGGCACCAGCGGCAGCCAGAACCGCAGCCGCGCGTCGACCAAGGCCCGAGCTGGCACCGGTGACACAGGCCACCCGCCCTGTCAGATCAAAAAGCGCCCGTGGGTCATCCATCTGCGGTCAGGTCGAACTGTTCGTCGGGGAAATACTTGGCCAATCGCACATCGGCGGCACGGGCGTGCCCCTCCATGCCTTCTAACCGGGAAATACGCGCGGTCGCCACGGCGATGGGTTTCGACCCTTCCCGCGTAGCGCGCTGCCATGTCACGATCTTCATGTATTTGTGGACGCTCAGGCCGCCCGTATAGCTGGCCGCACCCGAGGTTGGCAGCACGTGGTTGGTTCCCGTGGCCTTGTCTCCATAAGAGACGGTAGTCTCCTCGCCCAAGAATAGCGAGCCGTAGCAGGTCAGACGGTTCAGCCACCAATCCAGATCCTTGGCCTGAACAGTCAGATGTTCGGGCGCATAGTCATCGGAACAAACGGCCATTTCTTCACGATCCGAACAAACGATCACCTCGGCATAGTCGCGCCACGCGGCAGAGGCGTTTTCGCGGTTCAGTTCAGGCAGATCCTCGATCAGAGTCGGAACCAGTTCCATAACCTTTTCCGCCAACGCACGATCATCGGTCACCAGCCAGACGGGAGAATTGTAGCCATGTTCGGCCTGACTGACCAAATCAGTCGCAACCACATGCGCGTCGGCGCTGCTGTCGGCAAGGATAAGGCTATCGGTAGGCCCCGCGATCATGTCGATCCCGACTTTGCCATAGAGAATACGTTTGGCCTCGGCCACGAACTGGTTGCCCGGACCCACAAGGATATTCGCGCGTGGCAGGCCGAACAGGCCATAGGTCATCGCGGCCACACCCTGCACGCCACCCATGGCCAGAATACTGTCCGCCCCGCAGATATGCGCCGCGTAGACAATTGCAGGCGCGACGCCCTCGCCCGGCTTTGGCGGCGAACAGGCGGTGATATGGCGGCACCCGGCCACCTTGGCCGTGGTCACTGTCATGATCGCGCTGGCGATGTGGCTGTAGCGCCCGCCGGGTACATAGCACCCAGCCGCATCCACCGGGATCGCCTTTTGACCCGCGATAAACCCCGGCACGATCTCCATCTGCACATCTGACACGGTGGCCTTTTGCGTTTCGGCAAAGCGGCGGACATTGTCGTGGGCAAAGCGGATATCGGCCTTCAGCTTCTCGGGTACCAGTGCGATGGCGGCGTCTATCTCGTCCTGAGTCATAAGGACATTGCCATCGAACTTGTCGAATTTAGCCGCGTATTCCAACGCCTTAGCGTCACCGCCCGCCTCAATATCGGCAAGGATGGTCTTGACCGTATCATGTACTTCGGTGGCATGAGATTGCGCCGTCAAAGTCGCCTTTTTGAGATAGTCACGAGGCATGGTCAGCAGGTCCTATTGGTAGATTTCAGGAAGCAAGGTGGTCGACACCGCCGGAACATAGGCGATCAGGATCACCACGATCAGCATGGTCAGTACGAAAGGCACGGCACGGGCGGCAATCTTCAGAATGGATTCACCGGTAATGCCAGATACCACGAACAGGTTCAGACCCAGCGGTGGGGTAATGAAGCCCACGCCCAGTGCGGTAATCATCATGATGCAGAACTGGATCTCGTTCATGCCGATATTGTCGGCCAGCGGCTTGAGGATCGGTGCAAGGATCACAATGTTCGGGGTCGTCTCCATCACGCAGCCCGCCGCGATCAGGATGCCGATCATCAGTAGGATCAGCAGGTATGGATCATCGGTCATGGCTGTCACCGAGGTCACGAACCCCTGCGGCACACCCATTATCGCCAAAGCTTCGGCTAAGGGGGCCGAAAACGCAATGATCGGCAGGATAACCCCATTCACCTTGGCTGAACTGACCAGCATCGACGGAAAATCGGCCAGTGTCAGCGTACGCAGGATAAAGCCCATGATGATGGTAACAACCACGGCGGTCGCACCGGCCTCGGTCGGCGTCAGGCGACCCGAGAAGATGCCGTAGAAAATGATGCCCGGTACGATAAACGCATACCAGCCAGATTTCAGCGCTTTGCCCAGATTGGCCAGCCACTCGCCCATGGTCATCATGCCGCCGCCCTCATAGGCATAGAGGCGGTTCATGATGATGTTGGTGATCAGGATCGAGACCAAAATGGCCAAGCCAGGGATTAGCGCCGCAAGGAACAGGGTCGAGGCGGAAATGCCCAGCACAAGGCCGATGATAATATAGGCAATCGACGGTGGGATCAGGATGCCGGTACACGCCCCCGCCGCGACCAGCGCACAGGCATAGGGGCGCGGATAGCCGCTTTCGACCAGACGGTTGATGGTCATTCGGCCCACAGCAGCAGCACCGGCTGCATCCGATCCCGAAATCGCAGCGAACATGCCGCAGACCAGCACGGTCGCCGATCCGAAGCCGCCCTTGGCGAAGCAGGTCAGCGCCTCGGCCACGTCAAGGAATTTGCGCGATAGCCCGGTGCGTACCAAGACGTCCCCGGTCAGAATAAACAGCGGCACGGCGGTCAGGGCAAACGCGTCGATACCGGTGAACAGGCTCTCACCCACAAGGCTCAGCGGCAGGTCGCCGGACATGACCAGCATGACGATCGCGGCCGTGCCGATGGCGGCCCAGACCGGAACGGCCAATGCGATCAGGCCAACGAATAGGATGACGGGGACGTAAAAATCCCAGCCCAGTTCAACGGTTTGATTGAGGGAATTCCAAAGCATTCGGTTTCTCCTCAGTCAAACAGCTTGTCGCCTTCGAAGACGGGAGTGCCGTCACGAAGAGATTTCACATCACGCAGGAAGGATTGGATCAGGCGCCATATCATCAGCGCAAATCCGGTGGGCACGGCCATCAGGAACCAGACCTTGGACACCCGCAGGCCATCCGTCACCGATCCGAACTTGGCCGAGACATGCACGGCCTCGTATGACCAGTACAACGCGATAATCGCCACCACGAACATGACCAGATCACCGAAGATATACAGCAATGCCTTGGGACGCGGCGGCAGGTAGTGCATGATTACGTCGATGCGGATATGGGCACGCTCTTTAACCGCCGCCGCCGCACCGATCCACGCGAGGTAGATAAAGGAATAACGGACGATTTCCTCGCCCCAGATCGAGGAAAACGCAAAAATCTCACGCCTCAGAACCTCGATGGCCATTGTAATGACCAACATCACGTAGAACACCAGCAGCAGCCAGCGCTCGGCGTTGCGGTCTATGTTTTGAAGAACGGTCATCCGAATCCCTCGGCAATAGAACAGCCAGGCACAAGCCTTCTGCTTCGGGCCCTTTTCGGCCTGACTGTCCGTGGAAAAACCGAGCGCCCGATGCGGGCGCCCCAGATGGCGTTATGCGTCGTGGACGTAGTATTTGCCCTGCGTTCCCGCCGCCTCGACCAGTTTTTCGAAGTTCTCCATCGACCCCGCCAACTCGGTCTTGAACGGATCCCATTCCGACCGCTGATAGCCGCCAACGTCCTGCCATTCCGCCAACTGATCGTCGGACAGCGACTGGAATTGTACGCCGGCCTTATTCAGCTCGGCCATGGCATAGGCGCGGGCCGACGGCACTTTGGACAGGTTCTGGTGGCTGGTCATCTCGGACCCCCACATGATGCCTTCCTGCACGTCGGCCGGCATCGAGTTGAACCATTCAAGGTTACAGGAATACACCTGACTGTCCGGCACCGCCTGCGTGAAGGTCACATTGCTGAGGATATCCTTGAAGCCGAACACATACAGCGCGCCGACTGACGGGTCGAGCGCATCCGCGACGCCCTGCTTGATGGCCGAGGGGGTCTCACCCCAAGCAACAGGTGTCGGGTTTGCACCTACCATGCGGTAGTATTGTTGCAGCATTTTCGAGCCCGGAACACGGAATTTCACGCCGCTCATATCTGCCGGAGTGACGATGGGGTTGCCCCCTTGACGCACAGCAACGACACGCGGGTCGATTACGACATAGAAGAGCGCTTTGAACCCAGCGGCTTCGACCTTTGGATGAACTTCGTTCTTCCAGGTGTCGGAATGCACAAGATTGGTGAAACGCTGGTTCGAGCCGCACAGATACGGCATATTTATCAGGTCAACGGTCGAAGCAAACGGCGCGAAGTTCGAAAGCGAATGCTGCGCGGCTTGAATGGTGCCGCCTTGCACCTTCTGTACCAGCGAGCCACCTGCACCTAGCTGCCCGCCCGGAGCCAGCTTTACGTAGACCTTGCCGTTCGTGGCGTTCTGGATGTTTTCCTTCAGGTCCAACTGCATGATCGGATAGCTGCGCGATGCGCCCAGCACGTACGCTGTGGCGATGGTCATCACATGCTCGGCGGCCTTCTCACGCTCGCTCTCTTCTTTGGCGGTTTGCGCTGCGGCCTCGGACGACCAAAGCACGCCAGCCGCGCCCGCCACCATCGCAGCGGTAAAGGCCCCAGTCGCGCTGAGCTTCAGGAAATTACGGCGTTCTTCCGAACCCAGTTCGGTTTTGTCGTTGTTCATCAATTGCCCTCCCAAGCAAAAAAGTCAGCCGTCGCCTTTGGCGTCGCGATCGGCTTCCTTTTTCAGAATTGCGACAACGAACAGGATCGACGCCGCGAACAGGACCAACATCTCTCCTACGTCCCCCAGAAATGCGCTGCCCGCAAACGCACCCATGGCGACGTTCGCAAAGTAGATGACGAACACGATGATCGATGCGGTCAGAAACATTTCACGGACTCCCTTTGGAATCGGTCCAATGTCATTTGTAAGCGCTTACATGAAAAATGCAAGCGCTTACATAGCCACTTTTCTTGAGACGCGCTTAAGTCTAAACTTATTGGCAAAAGCGAATAGCAGGTTTGGAAATGTCGAAACTTGGATCAGCACCAACGCTGGATGATGTGGCCAAACTCGCCGGTGTTTCGACCGCGACCGTTTCACGCTGTTTGAACAACCCGGATCGGGTGGTTGAGGCGACGCGCCAGCGCGTGCAGTCAGCTGTGGATGCGTTGGGGTATATGCCCAACTTTGCTGCACGTGTGATGGCAGCCAAGCGGTCATCGACAATTGGCGCGATCATTCCCACGATGGAGAATGCAATTTTTGCCCGTGGTCTGCAGGCGTTTCAGGAAGAATTGCACCAACATGGATATACATTGCTGGTTTCCAGCTCGGCCTACAAACCCGAGATCGAGAAAGAACAGATCCGCACGCTGGTCGCGCGTGGAGCAGACGGATTGCTGCTGATCGGGCATGATCGTGACCCACGAATTTACGAGGGTCTTGAGCGCAGGAATATCCCTGTCTTGGTCGCATGGTCGTTTCTGCCTGACGCAAAGGTCGCCTCAATCGGCTTTGACAATCGCACGGCGATGGCTGAACTTGCGAACCGCGTGATCGAGGTGGGTCACAAAAAGATCGGTCTGATTTCAGGCATCAGCGCAGGCAATGATCGCGCGCGTCTGAGGATTGAAGGCGTACAGGACGCGATCAAACAGAATGATCTGCCCTCGTCAAATCTGACCATCATCGAAACGCCCTATGAAATTGAAAACGGTGGCGACGCGTTTTCCCAGATGATGTCACAAGCCGAACCGCCCACCGCCGTTCTGTGCGGCAACGATGTTCTGGCCGTGGGTGCGTTGCACCGGGCGCAAGAAATGAAGCTGCAAGTTCCCAAGGACGTTTCCATCACCGGATTCGACGATATCGAACTGGCGCGGATTGCGACCCCGGCGCTGACCACCGTACACGTACCACACAGGGAAATGGGCCGAAGGGCAGCTTTGGAACTGGTTAGAATTCTGGAAAACCAGGGAACCGGCACGAGTGCGCGGCTTGCGACACATATCATCGAGCGTCAATCGCTTGGTCCGCCGCCCGGCACCTAGGCGGCCTCGGCTTCCATGGTGCGGAAATCGTCCTTTAACCAGGCATGGCTTTTGCACATCGGGTCCGTGAAATGCTGCCGGATCAGCTCGACCATCGCCTTTTGGATCAGCCTCGAAGTCGTCTCTGGATACACCTCGGTTGTAAACAAAGACACCGTCCGCACAAAGTTCCGCCCCGGAAACGGAATGGCCCGAACACTGTCATGGAACCTTTGGGCGCGGTGGAAACAAGCAGCAGACGTTATCGCCCACCCGCTGCCCTCTGCCACCAGACCGATGATCGAGTGATTGCATTCCATCTCAAATCGGTTCGGCAGTTTGTACTTATTGCGGGTTAGCTGAATCTCGATCTGCTTGCCGATCATATAGTCCCGCGAATACCGCAGCAGCGGTAATTCAGCGTCCGGTTTCAGCAAATCTTCGGGTGCACCGTGATACGTATTGGGAAGGATCACGATAAACGGATCCCGCATCAGCGGGTATTCAATCAGCCCTTCGGTCCGTTCCGAGGGCCGGGTGGCTACCCCTGCATCCAGTTTGTGTTCTTGCAGGTTGGCGATGATTTCATGGCTGGGGCGGGTATAGTGGCGAAAACTGCAGCGCGGCAGAGCTTGTGCAAGAAATCGGAACAAATCTGGTGCAATCTGGTTGTCGAAATCGTCGATAAGCGCCAGTCGCAAGTCCGTCGCGTGCCGCCAGTTGCCCGACCGAATTTCTGCTTCACCCCGTTTAAGCACCGTCAGCCCGTCGCGGACGTAACGCGCAAAAACCTCGCCTGCAGGCGTCAGCCCCATCGGCCGTCTCTTGTGATCGACCAGACCAACGCCCAAAGCAGCTTCAAGGCTGCGCAGGTGGTTCGACACGGTGCTGATCGACAGTCCCGTCTCGGACGCGACTTGTTGGATTGATCCCGACTTGGCGATCAGACGGAAGACTTCCAGCCAACGAAGGCTCAGGGGTTTCGACACAGCGCACATCCCTTGTTTCGATTTCTTCGAAACGAAGCCAAGCAAAGTTTAGCGCTGGCGGCAATGGTGATGTTGAATAAACAAGCAAGAAACAATCCTACCTTTGTTCAGATCTTAGATCGTAGAGCGGACAAACAGTGGCCGCGTCGGCCGCACGGCAGGTTTCGCTGATATCGAAACTAAGCGTAAGGCGTTTGTCACAACCAATACTTGTGTGACGCGCTGCGCGCTGGAATGCGCAAACGTTTAGGCATCCTGATCTAGGCGCGTCAGCCCATTTTCAAGCCCCAAAACTACCGCTAGTCTCGCGCCAGAACCAGCGAGGGGGGACCACATGACCAATGCGTTTTTTCAGCCTGTTTCGGCGATGGAGCTTGCCCGGTTCGCCGGCATCCCCACCTTCATGAGATTGCCCAGTGTTTCACTTGACCATGAACGCATCTCAGAGGTTGAGGTGGGATTGGTTGGCATCCCTTGGGATGGCGGCACGACCAACCGCCCCGGAGCGCGCCATGGGCCACGGCAATTGCGGGACTTCTCGACCATGATCCGCGCGATGAACCCTGTCACGGGTGTTGCGCCCTTCTCGATGGCCAATTGCGCCGACTTGGGGGACGTCGCGCCAAATCCGGTAGATATCGAAGACACGTTGAACCGGGTAACCGCCTTTTATACGGACCTCCGCACCCGCGGCATTGCCCCGCTAACCGCCGGAGGGGATCACTTAACTACCCTGCCGGTTCTGCGCGCTCTGGCTGCATCTGGCCCATTGGGTCTGATCCAATTCGACAGCCACACCGACCTGTTCGACACCTATTTCGGCGGTCATAAATTCACCCACGGCACACCGTTTCGTCGCGCAGTCGAAGAAGGGCTGGTCGACCCCAAGCGCTTTGTTCAGGTCGGCATTCGGGGTACAGCCTACAACACCGAGGACATCGAATGGGGCGAGGCACAGGGCATCCGCATCATCCGCATCGAGGAACTGTTCGACCGGGGCATTGATGACGTCATGGCCGAGGTTCGCAGCATTGTTGGCACCGCGCCCACCTACTGTACCTATGACATCGACTTCGTCGACCCAACCTATGCCCCCGGCACCGGCACACCGGAAATTGGTGGGCCGAACAGTTTTCAGGCGCAACAGGTCATTCGTAAGATGGCAGGCATCAATCTGATCGGAGCAGATCTGGTCGAGGTCGCGCCGCCCTTCGACCCCGAGGGCGGTACGGCATGGCTTGGCATCTCGTTGATGTTCGAACTGCTCTGCGTTTTGGCGCAGGCTGTGGATGCGCGGCGGCTTTAGGCCGCACTGACGTTTTCGGCGATCATTGAGATCATCTCGAACATCACCGCCGCAGCCGTCAGGGCGGTGATGTTATTGGGGCTGTCCTTGGTGGGCATCATGCAAACAACGTCTCCGCCCACAATGTTCAACCCGCGTGCGGCGCGCAGGATGCCAACGGCTTCGTCTATGTCAAAGCCCTTCTCTCCGGGTTCCAGATTGGACACTGCTGGCGCCACTGTGGGGTCGAGGCAATCTAGGTCAAACGTAATATAGACAGGTCGGTCGCCTAAAACTTCTTTGGTCTGCGCGACCACTTCCGCAAGTCCACGCTGGCGGAATTCGCGCATCGTGACGATGTTATAGCCATAGTCATAGGATGGCTGCAGCCAGTCCAGACTGCGCGGATGTCCCCTTAGCCCGATCTGCATGGATCGTGTCGGGTCGACCTGCCCCTGATCGGCCAGATAAGCACCCCAGTGCGCCGCCGATTTCTTTGCACCCAGAAAGTGGTCAACTTTGGTGAACACATCTGTATGTGCGTCCAGATGCAGAAAGCTGATCGGTTCTCCACCTGCCAGCTTACCGCGTCCCAACGCCTGAACGATGCCTCCGGTTATGGAATGATCACCCCCGACCGAGACAGGACGTGCGCCGGCCGAGTCGATACCTTTGTAAAAAGCAGTAATACGTTCGATGCAGTCCTCGTTGTCATTGGCACGGGGAAACGGAACGTCGCCAACATCTGCAATTTTTGCGCTATTCCATGGGTCGATCTTGAATACCGAATGCACACGGCGCTGCACGGCCGAGATGTGGCGCAAAGCGCGCGGCCCCAAATGCTGATCCCGCTCGGTCGTACCATTGCCAGTGGAATGCGGCACGCCCACCAGCGCGATGTCCTGCCCCTCGGGGCCTTCGTTCGGGCAGCGGAACAGGGTCGGCACGCCCCACCAATAGAGATTGTCCATCATGGACTGTTCATAGCGATCAGTCATAGTTTTCCCCCGCTCAAAGAAAAACGCCCCCGGCGGGAACCGGGGGCGTGCGCGTTCAGATTTTCTCGTCTTCTCGCCGGAAGGCACCCTGCACGATCCGGTCCATCACCATGGCTAGGAACAGGATGGCGAAACCGCCCAGAAGGCCCGGACCCTTGGCAGCGTATTGCAGCGCCTCAAGGATTTCCTTGCCCAGACCGCCACCGCCGATCAGCGAGATGATCACCACCATCGACAGACACATCAGAATGGTCTGGTTCACTCCGGTCATGATCGAAGGCAAGGCCAGCGGAATTTCCACATCCTTCAGCAATTGCCATTTCGACGCCCCGAAGGCGACCGCTGCCTCTTTGATACTGTCCGGCACACCGCGCATGCCCAGCGCGGTTAGGCGAATGACCGGCGGCATGCCAAAGATGATCGTGGCCAGAATACCCGGCGGGTTGCCGGTGCCAAAGAAGGCAATGATCGGGATCAGATAGACGAAGGCTGGTAGGGTTTGCATCAGGTCCAGCACCGGCTCAGCCGCGCGATAGGCACGCTTGGACTTGCCGAACCAGATACCCAGCGGGATACCGAACACAACGCACAGCAGCACCGCTGCACCAACCAATGCCACCGTCTCCATCGCCACATCCCAGTAGCCAAGCAGCGCGATATAGGCCAGCGACGAAGCCGTGAAGATCGCCACACGCGGGCCCGCCGCACGCCACGCGGTCACACAAATGACCAGCATCACAACCGGCCAGGGCGACCCGATCAGAGCCACCGTCAAAGCGTCCAGAACTGATCGGACACCGGCGACAATACCGTCAAACACATCGCCCCCTGCGGCGGCGGCGGCGTCGATCTGCGCCTCCATCCAACTGGCAAGGTTCGAGAAAATCGTTCCTTCGCCCTCACCCAGGATCATCGCTGATACCTGCTGTTCCGGGAAAGCATCCAGCAATGGAAGTGAGGCGTTCACGGTGAACTTATAAACGATCAGAGGTGCAATCGCGGCCACCAGCACGGCACCCAGCACCGTGTTGCGCGTGGACCGGCCACTTTCCGTGCTGGCCGGATCAATCCGCCATTTCGAGTACTGCTTTTCGTACACCCTGTCCGCGTAGAAGCCTTGCACCAGTTTGAATACCAGAAGCATCAGAAGGCCGGTGATCATGATCCCTGTCGCCTCGGCCTGCGCCGCTTGCGCCTGCGCAAAACTGTTGTCCGCCGCTTTCTGGATGTTTTCGGCCAGACGGTTGAACCGGTCGATATCGGCTTGTTCCGTAGCAGCCGCCGCCCGTTCCAACAGTTCGTTCGCGCGGGCTTGCTGACGCCCGGCGCGTTCGGCCAGGTCAGCACCGGGATTGCCCCAAGCCCCACGTCCGATCTGAACCCAGGCGATGATCTCCAGGATCAGGAAGGTCCAGAACATGCCCCAGATGGCGCGCGAGGCCGACCAGAACGGCCCCAACACTGCCGCCCATAGGTTGAATGTATTGGGAATCGGGCTGGTCGCATCGTGGATTTTGTGGAACGCGGTGACGTAGTAGTCGCCGCTCGGTCCCGCAAATTCGTGGATGGACTGGTCCAGCGCCTCACGGTCGACTTCGATGTCAGAGGCGGCTGTGACTTTCATTTCCATTGCTGCATCAGTCATTTTTGCCCCCCTGAATTCCGCGCAACAGGCGCGGCTTGGTCACAACGCCCACGTCAGCGCCTGCATCTGTTATGACGACCGGCATATCGGTGTTCACTGCAAGGTCGATCAACTGATCCAGATCCGCTCCCTCATCTGCACGCGGCGCACCGTCCAGCGGCCCCGAATAGCTGCCCATCGGCTCCATGATCGAATGTGCCTTGACCAGTTTCAGCTTCGAAATACCCTGAACGAACTCACGCACATAATCATCTGCCGGGTTCATAACGATGTCTTCCGGTGTGCCGATCTGCACGATCACCCCGTCCTTCATGATCGCAATCCGATGACCGATGCGGATGGCTTCGTCCAGATCGTGGGTGATGAACAGCGTGGTTTTCTGAAGCTGTGCCACCAGCGCCTTGAACTGATCCTGCAACTGCAGGCGGATCAACGGATCAAGGGCCGAGAACGGCTCGTCCATTAGCAGGATTTCCGGGTCTGATGCCAAAGCGCGAGCAATCCCCACACGCTGCTGCATACCACCGGACAATTCCTTGGGCAGGCGATCCTCGTAGCCCGTAAGGTCCACCAGACCCAGCGCGTGATCGGACACCGCCCAGCGCTTGGATTTCGACACTTTGCGAATTTCCAGCGGATAGGCCACGTTGTCCCGCACCGAGCGATGCGGCATCAACGCCATGTGCTGGAACACCATCCCGATTTGCTGCGCCCGGATGCGGCGCAACTCGGACTCAGAGATTTTGGACACGTCATGTCCCAGAATCTCGATCGTGCCCGATGTCGGTTCGATCAACCGGTTTACGTGTCGCACCAGCGTGGATTTGCCCGAACCCGACAGGCCCATGATGCAAAAAATCTCACCCCGAGGCACTTCGAAGGTGGCGCCCTGCACACCCACGACGCAATTAAATCTCTCAAGAACCTCGGGCTTTCCGATGCCCTCGTTCCGCACGGCGGTCATGGCTTCTTCGGCGCGCGCGCCAAAGATTTTCCAGACATCCGTCAATTTTACGACTGTTTCGGTCATACTTGTCCCTTTGATGCAGAACAGGCCGCCGGACATTTCCGACGGCCTGCCCGAGTTTCAGCTCTGGTCGGCGTCAATCACTGTGACATCCAGCCCAGAACAGCATCTTCGTTCGCGGTTACCCATTCTTCTGCGTAGGCCAGCGGCTCTTGGCCTTCGATGACCAGTGCATAGGTCATGGCTGACACGGCTTCGGTGTCCAGCTTCATGTTGGCCAGCATTTGGGCAACTTCAGGGAACTCATCCTCGAGGGATTTAGCATAATGCAGATGCAGATACGCCAGGTCCCAAGCCACGCCCGCCTCGGATTTCTCTAGCCAATCCGGGTCATCGGTGGGCTGCAGAACGTTCCACTTGGACGCGTCATAGGCAGGCTCTTCCAGAATCTGCATGTCATGCAACGCGAACACGTAATGCGGGGTGTAGCAGAACCCAACCCAAGGCTCACCCGCCTTGATCGCGTTGTCGAGGTTTGCATAGGCCACGGTCTCGTCGATCTCGGTCAGCTCCATCACCTGATCGTAACCATATGATTTGGCGCGTATTTTCTCAACATTGGTCGAGGCCCAACCCGGCGCGCCAATCCACACTTCGCCCTGACCGTCGCCATTGCTGTCAAACAGCGCGGCAATGTCGGGGTTGGTCAGGTCATCAATCGACCGGATATCGTTGGCATCGGCGGTTGCCTTGTCGACGCACATGCCCTGGAATGCCTCAACGCCGTTGGTGTTGAACGCGACGGTACCTTTGTCAGTGACATAGGTGTCATGCAAATTCTGCTGGTTTGGCATCCAGACTTCGGGATGCACGTGCATCGCACCGGAATCCATCGCCTCAAACACAATCGGGTTGGTGCCGTTCTGCAGCTCGACCTCAAGGCCGAGGTTCTGCTCAATCGCCACCTTCAGGATATGGGCTGTAGCGTTCACGGAAGGCCAGTTTGGCACCCCGATCACGATATCCGCAGCCATCGCCGGTCCGGCGATCGCCATTGATGCGCCTCCCAATAGCGTTGCAATTTTTTTCATCTGATATCTCCATGTTGGTCGTCTGTGGTGCTTGTTTTTTTCGGTTTTACCGTGGCGCACCTTTCAGGCAATTGTCGGCAAGCGAAGCTTCCCGAGCGATTGGCCAACGGCATGATACACCGGGTTGGCCAGAAAATTGAAACATGCCAGCACCCTACCCATCAAGAGGCAGGAGCCACAAACGCCTGTATGCGGAATTATCGTAGATCAGTTTTCTCTTTTTGCAAACTATGGCTGTTCGACGCCGGAAACGGACGCAGGTAAGGAATCTGTCCACTTTCGCAACTCGTCCAAAAACCCAAGTGCTGTCTGCCCCAGTTCTGTGATCGAGTATTCGACCGAAACCGGTGAAGTCTGCAGAACATTGCGCGCAACCAGACCCTGCGCCTCTAACTGACGCAGACGCTCTGTGATCATCTTCTTGCTGGCGCCTCCGATCAGGCGGGACAGATCATTGAAACGCGTCGGCCCATCTTTCAAGTGCCACAGGATCGATCCTGTCCATTTACCGCCTAAAATCCGCATTCCGCGTTCAATCGGGCAAGGCTCAAGACACGCATTCACAGCCCGTTTACGTCCGTTTTCGTCAGAATTGATTTGCGCACGCATCTAAGTTGCCCTCACAAAAATCCAGGTTACAAAAAGTATACTGGTTGCTTTTATAAACCGCAACCCACACCTTTTTGTCAGCCCCCACAAGTCATGTGGTGCGCTTCGGAACAAGGACACGGACATGAGCAAGTTTCTGATCGTAAACGGCACACAGCCCTATGATTCAGCCCCCGGAACCCTGAACGCCAGCCTGACGGAACTGGCGCACGATAGCCTGACCCGAATGGGTCACATGGTGCGCGTCACAAATGTTGCTGATGGCTATGACGTGAACACAGAAATAGACGCGCATTTGTGGGCAGACGTGATCATCATGCAGTTTCCAGTGAACTGGATGGGCGTTCCATGGGTATTCAAGAAATACATGGACGAAGTTTATACGTCTGCCATGGATGGTCGGTTTGCAAATGGCGATGGGCGAACCTCTGATGCACCCAAGGCGAACTATGGCATGGGTGGCAAACTGACTGATAAGAAATACATGCTTTCCGTAACGTTCAACGCACCAAAGGAGGCATTTGACAACTCAGCCGAGCCATTCTTTGCCGGTAGCAGTGTCGACGATCTACTGCGTCCGCTGCACTTGACGGCAAGATTTATAGCCCTGCAGCCCTTGCCCACCTTCGCGGCTTTTGACGTCATGAAGAACCCCAGTATCGAAGCCGATTTCGCCCGCTTTGAAACCCATTTGAAACACGCTTTTGCAGAGGTCGAACATGTCCCAGCCTGATATCCATCTCTATACCGCGGGTACGATGAACGGGTACAAGCCGGTCATTTTTTTGGAAGAGGCCGGCGTTCCCTATGATCTGACACACGTCAACTTCTCGAAGCAGGAGCAAAAAACGCCGGAATTTCTTGCGCTGAACCCCAATGGTAAAATCCCGACGATCGTGGATCGGTCCGAAGGTCGCGCAATTTTCGAAAGCGGCGCAATCCTGTGGCATCTAGCCGAAAAATACGGAAAATTCCTGCCCTCTGACCCAACCAAACGGTCAGAGGTGATGCAATGGATGATCTTTCAGATTGGCCATATTGGCCCAATGATGGGTCAGGCCATGTATTTCCAACACATCGCCGCCCCTAATGGCCATGTCGAGCCATTTTCGATCCGGCGCTATGTCGACGAAAGCCGCCGTTTGCTTGAAGTAATGGACGCTCGACTAAAGGGGCGGGAATGGATCGCCGCTGATGAATACACCATCGCCGACATGATGCTGTACCCTTGGGCACGCGCCTATGTCTGGGCGCGAGTCGATGTGGCTGATCTGCCCAACTTGCAGGCATGGTTCAATCGCATCGATGCACGCCCCGCCGTGCAAAAAGCGTTGACCATCCCAAAACCCAACCCGCATTTCTGGGACGCCGATGCAGATGCCAGCGCGTTTGCAAAAGAGAACGCAGCGCGATTTTCCGGGGATGTGAAAAAAGGATAGCATCGGAAATAGCTTAATACCCTTGCCCCGAAAGTGCCGCCCCGTGCCTCAATGTGGGCGTCACTTATCCGCCATGAAATCTATCAGTTTCCTGATGCGCGCAGGCAGCAGGCGACGGTCAGGATAGACGGCGAACATGTCGCGGATCATGGGGGTCGTGCCCGCAACCTCCAATGGCCGTAAGCCGCGCCCAAGCATGTCTGTCGGCAGCATGGCAACGCCTAGATCGCGACGGGCGGCCTCGGCCACCACATCAAGGTCAATCAACCTGTGAACAACATGCAGCGGCTGGACCAACTCGCCAGTTTCCAACACCCAAGGCTGACCGGCTGACAAGGCAGGCAATTCCAGCAAACGCTGCCGAGACAATCCATCTTGCAACTCGTGCTCGGCAATGAAAGCGCGCCCCGCGCAAAAGCAATAGGGTACCGTCCAAAGCCGCTTTGCCACCAGGCTTGAATCGCTCAGCGGGCCGAGGCGGAAAGCCAGGTCGATATTGTCCCGAAAGAAATCCAGCATTGTATTGGTCGTGGTCAGATCAATCTGAATCTCAGGATTCTGCGCGGCAAATTCCAATAGACGCGGGCCAATGGTCGTACGCGCGGCCAGTGGTGGGGCGGTGATGCGGATCGTGTGATGTCTGGTGTCTTCTGCAAAACCAGCGACACCTTGCAACGCCTCTATCGGCTCCTGACAGCGATCCAAAAGCCGCCTCCCCTCTTCCGTCAGCCGCACCTGACGGGTGGTGCGCTCGAACAATTTAGCACCTAGATGCTCTTCCAATTCGGCCACTCGGCGGCTGACACGGCTAAGCGGGATGTTCAAATGCTCGGCCGCGTCCGAAAAGCTGAGGTATCTTGCGACGGCGGTAAAAAGAGCGAGATCATTGTATATCATTATCTTATTTTTGGGATTATTACTCTCATTATCAACTATTATCTCCATTGGTCGGCATTGATAGCTTCTTAGCAACACAAAGGAGATACCCAATGCCTTACGCCATCGAAATCACCAAAACCGGCGCGCCAAACGTTCTGCGCCATGCAGAACGCAGCGCTCCGCAACCAGATGCCGGAGAAATCCTGATCCGCAACCAAGCCGGTGCCGTGAACTTTATCGACACAATCATCCGCCGTGGTGAGATGCCCGAGGGTATGATGCCCGAATTGCCGCATGTGCCGGGGGTCGAGGGCGCAGGCGTGGTCGAAGCCATCGGTGCGAATGTCGAGGGTTTCATGGTCGGAGATCGGGTTGCATGGATGGGGCCGATTGGCGCGGGCGGCTATGGCAGTCACTCCGTCATTGGTGCATCCTACGTCACGCGGATTGCAGATAATATTAACTTTGATCTGGCTGCCGCGCTTCCGGTAAACGCGATGACCGCTTATCACATGCTGGTTAACCTCGGCGGAGCAGCGCCAGGTAAATCAGTGCTGGTCCACGCAGCCGCAGGCGGTGTCGGAACCATGATCCAGCACATCGCCAAACATATGGGCATGACGGTGATTGCCTCGGCCAGCACAGGCAAGGTCGACTACGCACGCGCGCAAGGCGCGGACTACGTAATCGACTACCGTTCGGAAGATGTCGTCGCCCGCGTGATGGAAATAACCAACGGGCGCGGCGTCGATCTGTCTTTGAATCCGATTTCGGGTGACAGTCTGAAATCGGATCTAGAAGCACTGGCCCCACTTGGCACTGTTGTGTTGTTCGGCTTTCTGGCCGGCCCCCCTGCAGGTACCTTTGGTGAAGACCTCGCCAAGCATTTCCAAAAGTCCGTCGCGGTGCGTGTCAGCGACATCTATACCTACTTCACCAACCGCCCCAAAGCATTCAACCGTGATTTGGCGACTGTTTTTGAATTACTCGGACAGGGCGTCTTACGGCCGCAGATCACCACTTTGCCCATCACCGAAGCTTCCGAAGCTCATCGACGCCTGGAAGCAGGAGAAACGACGGGCAAGCTGGTACTGAATATCAACTGAAACGGTTGACCCTGCCAATTGATCGCCGTCTGTTCCGCGCAGAAATCCACGCTATTATCACCGGGGAGAAATCCCCGGTGAATGTCAGGCAATCAGTTGATCCGAGACGAAGCAGCCATTGCACCGGCCAGCGCGTTCTTGATCTCGCTGGGGAAATCCCGGCCTTTTTCATGCAACCCAGCGGCAACCCACCCCACGGTGTGCCCCCGGCTTCCTATGTCATTCGCCCGCACCAGCGCCGGAGACGTGTGCTCGATGCTGACCAGAGCCATTGACCGCTCGATTTCGCTTTCGGTCAGAACCATTTTCACCGCACTGAAGATGTCTACGGAAACCTGTAAAGTCTGATGCTCTAGCCGATGGGCAGCATCGGTCAAAAGGCGCGTGCAAAAGGCCGACAAGAAATACCACCGAAAGATGGAAAACACGCGATCTTGCAATTCGCCGCGAACCAATGCGTCTTCAGTGGCCACATTTGAAATACGCTCGAAAGCGGCCTCAGCAGCTTGGGATGCCTGGCATATTTGCTGCTCGCGCTTGGCTATTGAGATTACGCGCGGCGCAAATACCGCTGCGGCTTCGTGGGATTCCAAATTCATACGGATCCTCCAAGACTAACTCCTGATGAGGACATAGAAACCCTTAAAGAAATTCTGTTGCGATTTAACGCCATTTTTCGCAGAAAACGTCCCTTCGTTGGCGAAACAAAAATGTCATAAATGGGTTTTTAACGCAAACAAAAGTGGCATGACGAGCGCAAATCTTGACATCGCCTTTGATAAATCGCGCACCTGGAAATAAGGCAGCGCCTGCGATTTAGGCCAAAAGATACATACCTCTGACACGTTCTTGTAATAGTTATGCCCCTTTCGTCGCATACTAATACTTAATCCTGCTGATCAGTTTACGAGTTTGAATTTAACGAGGGGGTACGAGCGGGAACAGGGGGTGAGCGCATGATCACCCGGGCTCGCCAATGGTCAGAGCAGCTCCCCCCGCCGTTTACGGTCAGTCAATCTTGCTTTTCTGTGCATGCGGCGTGACGCCAAAGCTGGAGCGATAGACGCGCGAAAAATGACCGGGGCTTTCGAAACCGCACGCCATGGCCACTTCGGTCACGGACGCTTCGGTCTGAAGCAACAATTTCTGGGCGCGCTCCAGACGAAGTTCCATAAAATACTTCTTGGGTGAAGTGTTCAGATACTTCCCGAACAGCCGCTCAAGCTGTCGTGTAGATATACCCAGATCCTCGGCGATCTGCGACGGCGACACAGGTGCTTCGATACAGTCCCGCATTATATGGATTGCGTTGGCCAAATGCGCATTTCGCATGCCATTTCGCGACTGTAGTGAAACACGCTGCTTGGCGGTGGCATTGCGCACGGCATTGTAAACCATCTGGTCGGCGACCGCGATGGCCAGTTCTTCACCATGATCCTGCCCGATCAGATGCAGCATCAGGTCAGCCGTAGCAGTACCACCAGAGGCCGTAATGTGTTTCTCATCGGCCACGAAGACGCTTCGGACAAGGTTCACCTCTGGGAAGGCCTCCATGAACGCATCATGGTATTCCCAATGAATTGCGGCCTGCATTCCGTCCAGAAATCCCGCCTCGGCCAAGATCCAAGCACCTGAGCACAGCGCACCTATGGCCGTTCCCCTTGCCCGCTCGCGGCGCAGGGTGGCCAGCAACGACCGCGTGACGTGGTTTCGCATATGGATGCCAGAAAGAACAAACACCAGGTCGGTTTTCGGCAGGACATCCAAGCCGCCATGGACCAAAGTCACTGATCCGTTTGAACACACTGCCTGTTCGCCATGTTCGGACAGGAAGGTCCATTCATAGAGGTCTTCGCCACTGACCAGGTTCGCGATTCGAAGCGGCTCGACCGCGCAGGAGAAGGCGAGGTGTGAAAATTCCTCGATCAGGATGAATGTTATGTGGCGCGTTTGGCGCATTGGTGCCCCGTTCAGCTTGGCGTGGTCGATGTTCTATGCTGCACGATTTTTTTCTGTATACAAGTTGTATTTTTTCAGAATACATTCCGCGCAGCAAAGATTTGTCGTGATTCGCGCAGGCACAAAGGGAGAGGCAAGATGAAAGACGATGCCAAGTCTCGCAAAGCCGAGTTGATGGAGCACCTCAAAGTGTCGATCCTGACCCTCCGCCTGCAACCCGGCACCGATCTGGACGAAGCGCATCTGTCCGATGCGTTTGGTCTGTCGCGCACCCCACTGCGCGAGGTGTTCCGACAACTGGCTGGCGAAGGCTATCTGGATCTGCGCACCAACCGCAGCGCGCGGGTATCCGAGATGTCCTATACCACGCTACGTGATTTCTTTCTTGCTGCCCCGATGGTCTATGCTGCCGTGCTGCGTCTGGCCGCACAGAACGCCACGCGCCCCCAAATTGACGCGCTGAAAGAGGCACAGCAGGCATTCAAGGCTGCGCTGCGCTCGGGCTCCGCCGAAGAGTCTGCGCTGGCCAACAACCGCTTTCACGATGTGACCGGAGAGATGTCTGGCAATGTTTACCTGCTGCCTTCATTCAACCGGTTGCTCATTGATCACGCTCGGATCGGGATGACTTTTTATCGCCCCCAATCCGCTGAAATGACCGAAAACCTGTCAGAGGCCAGCAACCAGCACGACGCCATCATCGCCGCCATCGAGGCGGGCGATGAGGCGGCTGCTGCGCAGCTGGCCGAGGACCACTGGAACCTGTCACGCGATCAGATCGAACTGTTCGTGATGCCTGACGCGCTGGACATCCCTTTGGGTGTCTCGCCGATATCGAAACCTGCATGAGGACGGAATGAACCCTATTTTCAAGTTTGAGGGGATTTATACCCCCGTGGTGACCCCTTATCACGACGATGGCAGCGTGAATTGGGACGCCCTGTCCGACGTGATCGAATACCTGATCGAGAATGGCGTACACGGCCTTATCTCGGGTGGGTCGACCGGTGAAAACTATGCCCAGACCGTCGAAGAACGGCTGGAGCTAGCCAAATTTACGCATGAGCGGCTGAAGGGGCGTTTGCCCTTGGTCGTTGGGACCGGAGCGATGCTGACGCCGGATTCGATAGCGTTGGCCTCGGGCGCGCGCGAAATCAGTGCGGACTCGATCCTGCTGGCCAGCCCGCCCTATTCGGTGCCCACCGACCGGGAAAACGCACTGAACGCGCTGGCAATCGACAAGGCTGCTGACTTGCCGGTGATGCTGTACAACTATCCACACCGCACCGGTACGATGATGAATGAGGAATTCCTCGACCGTGTGGGCCGCAGCCGCAACTTCTGCGGCATCAAGGAAAGCTCGGGCGATATCAACCGGGTACACCTGCTGGCGCGGGACTATCCGCATATCCAATTGGGCTGTGGAATGGATGATCAGGCGCTGGAATTCTTCGCCTGGGGCGCACCCTTCTGGGTCTGCGGCGGGTCGAACTTCCTGCCAGCCGAACACGTGGCGCTGTACAACGCTTGTGTAATCGAGGGGAACTTCGTCAAGGGCCGCCGCATCATGAACGCGATGATGCCGCTGATGCGGGTGTTGGAACAGGGCGGCAAGTTTATTCAGACCATCAAGCATGGCGTGACCATGAACGGGATCGACGCGGGTGTGATGCGGCCTCCGCTGAAGGGTCTTAATAAGGATGACAAACGCGCGCTGGAACAAGTTACACGCGTGCTCAAGAAAACAATCGCTGACGTCGTGGCCGAAGGGTAAGAGACATGGATCTGCTGACACAGGACGAATACAAATCCATCGCTGCGGGCCTGACCCTGCCGAACGGGGCCTATATCGACGGCGCATGCCGCCCGGCGATCTCGGGTGAGACGTTCGAAACCGTGAACCCGGCCACCGGCGAAAAGCTGGCCGACATCGCGTCTTGCGGTGCAGAAGATGTGGACTTTGCAGTTGAAAAGGCGCGCGAGGCGTTTGACGACGGCCGTTGGTCGAAGATGCACCCGTCCGAGCGTAAGGACGTTCTGATCCGGCTGTGCAAGCTGATCACCCGCAATGCGCGCGAACTGGCGGTTATGGAAAGCATCGACAGCGGCAAGCCCATCTTTGATTGCGAAACCGTGGACGTGGCCGAGACCATCCACTGCCTGAAATGGCATGCCGAGGCGATCGACAAGATCTATGATCAGGTGGCCCCTGCAAGCGATGATCACATCGCCATGGTGGTGCGCGAACCGATCGGCGTGGTCGGTCTGGTTCTGCCGTGGAACTTCCCGCTGCTGATGGTGGCGTGGAAGATCGGACCGGCGCTGGCGGCGGGATGCTCGGTGGTTCTGAAACCGGCCGAAGAAACATCTCTGACTGCGCTGCGTCTGGCGGAACTGGCGACCGAAGCCGGTCTGCCGCGCGGCGTTCTGAACGTTGTGCCCGGTGGCGGTGCCGCTGTGGGTGAGCCCATCGGTCGGCATATGGATGTCGACCTTGTGTCGTTCACCGGCTCGACCGTGACCGGCAAGCGGTTCCTGACCTATTCCGGCGAAAGCAACGCCAAGGAAGTCGTGCTTGAGATGGGCGGCAAGAACCCTGCCATCGTTCTGGACGACGCAGAAAACCTGGACCGCGTGGCGGCCCATGTGGTCAATGGGGCGTTCTGGAACATGGGCGAGAACTGCTCTGCCTCGTCCCGTCTGATCGTGCACAAGGACGTCAAGGCCGAACTGCTGGAGCGCATCGCCCATCACACCAAGCAGTGGAATGTCGGCGACCCGCTGAACCCGGAAACCCGCATGGGCGCTTTGGTCAGCGAGCGGCATTTTGACAAGGTCTGCGGCTATCTGGATCAGGCTGAAAACCCTGTGATCGGCGGCAAGGCGGATAACGGTTTCGTCGAGGCCACGGTTGTCGAAGTCCCGGGCAACGACTCGGTGCTGGCGCGGGAAGAGATCTTTGGCCCGGTGCTGTCGGTGATCGAGGTGTCCGGTTTTGACGAAGCAATCAAAATCGCCAATGACACGGAATACGGCCTGTGCGCCTCGATCTTTACGGCCAATGGCAAGCGCGCCATTCGTGGTGCGCGGGCGCTGCGGGCGGGAACCGTGACGGTGAACAGCTTTGGCGAAGGCGACATCAGCACCCCCTTTGGCGGCTTCAAACAATCGGGCTTTGGCGGGCGCGACAACTCGATCCACGCACATGACCAGTACACCCAGTTGAAAACCATCTGGATCGATCTGGCTGACGACGCTGACGAGGCCGTCGATTGACGGCCTACACCGCAAAACGCCTGCCACGGCAGACAGGTGCGGCGGGGTGGAATGCCATTCTGCCGCCGCAACAGGCTTTATCCGAGCTGACCGAGGATCACACCGCTGATGTCACCATCATCGGCGGCGGTTTTGCCGGCCTATCCGCGGCGCGGCGACTTTGGCAATTGGACCCAAGCCTTAAGATCACTCTGCTGGAAGCCAATCGGTTTGCCGAGGGTTCGGCCGGGCGCAACTCGGGCTTCATGATCGACTTGCCGCACGATCTGTCCTCGGACAATTATGCAGGTTCCGGTTTGGACGCGGACCGGGCTGCGATTGCGCTGAACCGAAAGGCCATCGCGTTTGCTTCTGATCTCGCAACCGAGTGCGATCTACCGCAGGAAATGTTCGACCCTTGCGGTAAATTCAATGCGGCCGCGACCCGGGCGGGCGATCAGCACAATCACGACTTCGCCGCTCATCTTGAACGACTGGGAGAGCCGCATACGCTGTATGATCGGCAGCACATGCAGGAGATAACCGGCAGCCCGCATTACACGTCAGGCCTTTATGCACCGGGTACGGTCATGATCCAGCCTGCCGCCTATGTCCGAGCACTGTCGTCGCGGCTGTCAGACGACATCGGTGTTTTCGAAAATTCCCCCGTTACTGGTTTTGAACGTCAGGGCGCTGGCTGGGTGGTCAAGACGGCCAAGGCCAAAGTGATTACCGGACGCATCATTCTGGCCAATAACGGCCATCTGGAAAGCTTTGGCTTCTATCAGCGTCGGCTGATGCATATCTGCCTCTATGCCTCGATGACTGAACCGCTGACGCCCGAGCAGATCAAAACGATGGGTGGTCAGCCGCGCTGGTCCGTGACACCGGCAGACCCTATGGGCACGTCGGTGCGGCGCATTTCGGGCAGCTATGGGGATCGCATCCTGATCCGTACATGTTCCAGCTTCAACCCGACGCTTGAGACCAGCCAGATGCGGTTGCGCAATGCAGGATGGGTGCACGATCGTAAGTTCCGCGAACGGTTCCCGCATCTGCCCGATGTGCGGATGGAACACCGTTGGGCCGGAATGCTGTGCCTCAGCCGCAACGGCTCTGCCGCGTTTGGAGAACTGGACAACGGGGTCTATTCCGCCTGCTGTCAGAATGGTTTGGGTATCGCCCGAGGCACGTTGCAGGGCATGGGCATTGCTGAACTGGTGGCGCAGGGCGGGTCCGATGTCGCCGATCACTTCCTGACACAACCAATGCCGCCGCGCCTTCCGCCCGAACCTTTGGCTTCGCTGGGCGCGAACAGCTATCTGATCTGGAAAGAATGGCGATCAGGTAAGGAATGAGCCTGCCTTATGGCAGGCTCAACTTAGCCATCCGGCCACCATCAACGGTGTAAATCTGCCCAGTGACAAAGCTTGCGTCGTCCGAGGCAAGAAAGGCAACCAACGCAGCAACCTCTTCCGGGGCCCCAGTTCGGGCCACAGGGTGGATACGCTTTATGTCTTCCTGAAATGCCTCTGGGTCCGGCATCGAGGCGATGAAGTCCAGGTTCAGCTCGGTATCAATCCAACCCGGGGCAACGGCGTTGCAACGAATGCCGTCAACCCCGTGATCCACAGCTACCGCGCGGGTCAGACCATGCAATCCGGCTTTGGACGCGCAATAGGCCGCGTGTCCGGGATTACTGCCCAGCCCTTCAATGGATCCGATATTTACAATTGCTCCGTTGGTCTGACGAAGATGGGGCAGTGCTGCTTGGATCAGCAGGAAGGGTGCGGTGAGATTTACCGTGAGATTGCGCTGCCAGTCGTCCAGGCTCATATCCTCGATCGAGGCTTCCTGCATCATGCCTGCATTATTGATCAGGATGTCCAATTGCCCTGCCCGGTCAACGACCTGATCGACCACGGATTGCAGACCGCCAGAAGCGCTAAAATCGACCTCGATACCCTCAAATTCGGGATCAGCCCCTCGCTGGGCGGTAAACACCCGCGCGCCATCATCGCGAAGCCGCCGCGCAATGGCGAGACCGATACCGCTGCGCCCACCGGTGACAAGCGCAGTTTTGCCGTCAAATCTGGTCATGATACGGGCTTTCCTCCATTCACCTCCAGCAATGCCCCGCAGATATAGCGTGACGCGTCCGAGACCAGAAACATGACCACATCAGCGATATCCTCGGGTTCGGCGATGCGCCCCAACGGCACAGTATGGCCCAACTCGGCAACGGCAGAATCGGGATCGAACCCCCGCTTTTCGAAGCCAGAGCGCAGCATCGGCGTGTTGACCTCATTCGGACAGACGGCATTGATGCGGATACCCTGGTGGGCGTGGTCCATGCCCATACACTGGGTCAGGGATGCAATCGCTGCTTTGGTCATGCAATAAACCGCATGGTTCGGGCCGGGCCGCAACCCCCAGCACGAGGCCGTGTTAACAATCGCGCCGCCGCCCGCTGAGGCCATAATTGGGATCGCTGCGCGACAGATGCGGAATGGTGCCTCGACATTGACACCCAGCGACAGAGACCAGTCCTGATCCGACGTCTCAGTGACCGCACCGCGCGAAATAACGCCAGCGTTGTTGATCACAATGTCTAACCCTCCCAAAGCATCTGCTGCGGCCTGGGGCAGCGCGTCCGTATACGCACCGTCTAGCAGATCACCAGGCAGATGGGCGTCCGCTTCGATTCCGTCGACCGTCCGGTCGGCAACCGCAACCCGCGCCCCAGCCTGTCGCAGGCGCTGCACAATCGAGGCTCCGATCCCGCCCGCGGCTCCGGTCACGAGTGCTGTTTTACCAATTAGTTCCATCGATCCTCCGATAGGGATTCAAAAAGCCCGCCCAGTGGACTGGGCGGGTGAGTTGCGGGAAAAAAATGCTTTAGTAGCTTTGGTTCAGCTCGTCGGCGGCAGGAATTTCTCGTTCCCGCCGCGCAATGTAGTCCAGCAAGGCTTCGTTCTTGGCTTCATCCAGTTTCGGTTCCTGATATTCCGCCAGCAAAGACCTGGCCCGGTTCAGGGCGCGTTCGGTGATCTCGACACTGCCCTCGGCCTGCCATTGTTCGATCGAGTTATTGTCGAACAGTTCGGGCATGAAGAACGCGTTCTGAAAGTTGTCCTGCGTATGCGGGTGGCCCAGATAATGCCCGCCCGGGCCAACGTCCGGCACCGCCGCAAGGGCCTGATCGAAATCATGCCACTTCGGCCCTTCGGCCATGCGATAGGCCATGGCACATTGTTCGGCATCGACGATGAACTTGGCGACGGAACAGTGCATCCCGGCCTCGTTCCAACCTGCGCTGTGCCAGATATAGTTGGCCCCGGCGTGGACAACGGCTTGCAGCGTGGTGGCGGATTCGTATCCGGCCTGTGCGTCGAATGTCTTGGCCCCGCCCAAAGTGTTCGAGGTGCGCCACGGCACTCCGTAGTACCGCGCCATCTGACCAATCATGAAGTTCATCAGGCTGATCTCGGGCGTACCCGCCATCGGAGCGCCGGACTTCATCGACACGGTCGACAGGTAGTGACCATAGATCGCAGGCGCACCCTTGCGAATGACCTGAGTGTAGGCCAGCGCGCTCAGCGCCTCGGCGTTTAGCTGCGCTACAGTGGCGGGGACAGATGCGGGGGTGTTGGCACCGCCCAGCACGAAGGGAGAGCACAGAACAGGCTGCTTGCGGCGGCAGAAGGCCCGCATCGCGCCCAGCATGGTTTCGTCCCAGACCAACGGTGAGTTGCCATTGCAGTTACCGGTCGTGACGGGGTGATCCTCAAGATATTCCTCACCGAACAGGATCGCGCACATATCCATCACATCCTCGGCGTTCTTGGGGCTGGTGGTCATACCCATGAACGTCTTGTCCGAGTGTTTCATCGACGAGTAAGTGATGCGCAGATGCCGCTGGCTGATCGGGTGATCATAAGGTTCGACAATGTGGTGGGCCGAGGAATGCAGCGCGGGCATCATGTGGCTCAGCTTGTGGAACATCGCCAAGTCGTCCAGCGTTGGATTGCGCCGCACATCATCCAAATCGCGCAGGAACGGCGCACCGGTCATGGGCACAAAGATCGAGTGCTTTCCACCCAACCGCACGTTCTTTTTGGGATCGCGCGCGTGATAGGTGAAATCGCTTGGAATCGTAGCGATCAGCTCGCGCACCAACCCCCGGTCCAGATAGACCAATTCGCCTTCAACTTTCGCGCCGACTTTCTTCCAGTCTTCCAGCGCGATGGGGTCGCGGAATTGGACGCCGACATTTTCCAGAATGTCCATCGAGGCGTTGTCGATGCGTTCAACCTGCGCGCTGTCCATTACCTCGCACAGGGGGATGCCGCGGGTCAGTCCAGGCAACATTTCAAAGTTCGGTGCAGTTCGCAGGGCGCGGCGTGCCGAGCGTCCACCAGCGCGGGACGCGGTTCGGATGTTCATAGGCAATCCTCCAATCTTGTATTCCAAACTGGGGGATTCGCGGTCATTGCACCTCACTGAATGCGATATCTGTTTGCAGGAAGCGACCCCTGCTTAAAACGAAAAACGCCGCCCCTGTTGGGGCGGCGCTGATGTTTGGATTGAGGCGTGCTTATTCCGCGGCCTGCGTTGCGACGCCGTGCTTGTCGCGC
>NZ_JBQGAN010000028.1:0-46422 GCF_056542865.1 Ruegeria sp. AA6 | reverse complement strand
ATTTGCACTTAATTTTTCGATGTTGGTCGGAAGATAGCCCGCGCCTGCCTGGCCGTCCTGCCGTCCGCAGGACGCAAGGCCGAAGGCCGCGCAGGTGCTTTGGCAGGACACCTGATGTGCACGTGCTAAATCTGCTTCTGCAGCCATGCCCGAAACGACTTAAGCGGTTCTGATTCCGCGCGGGATTGCGGCCACACAAGGAAGAACTCCCCAAGGCTTACGCCCGGACCGCGCCAAGCCGGAACCAATCGTCCCGCTTTCAGATCGTCTTCAATCAAGTAGCTGGGCAGCAATGCCACGCCAAGACCGTGGATCGTCGCCTGGCCCATGGTCGAAAACTGATCAAACAGCATCCCCCGAATGCCTTTGGCCTCGTGACCTTGGGCCGCGAACCATCTTTCCCAAGCATCGGGCCGAGTTTCCAGATGCAGCAGGGGGGCTTGTGTCAGCCATTCGATATCGTCGGCATTCGCGGGCAGCAAGCTGGGGGCGCAAACCGGCAGCACATCTTCGCGCATGATGGGGAGGTAATTGACGCCAGCCCAATCCCGCTGGCCAAAGTGAATCGCGGCGTCGAACGGCTCGGAGTCGAAATCAAACGGGCGTAGACGTGTGTTTAAGTTCACGGTGACTTCGGGGTGGCGGCGCGCGAAGTCCTGCAGTCGTGGGGCCAGCCAGTGCATGCCGAAGGCAGGTAATATGGACAGGTTCAGTGATCCACCGGTCGGATTGGCCTTGAGTTTCAGCGATGCCTGCGCCAGTTGGTTCAAAGCCGTGCGCGCGACCTGAACGTATTCCTTTGCGGCGGGCGTCAGGTGCAGCCTCATTTGGCTGCGCTGAATGAGGTCAACGCCCAATTGCTCCTCCATCGACTTGAGCTGACGGCTGATGGCGCTTTGCGTTAGCGACAATTCTTCGGCAGCGGCCGACGCACTACCAAGGCGGTCGACGGCCTCAAGCGCAAGCAACGATGGGATCGAGGGTAAGAACCGACGCGGGGCAATCATATGACATATCCTCATACCTTTCGGATGGAATATCACTGGCATTTGACGTGCGCCAGCCCGATACAAAACCAGGTTTTGCAGAAGGGTGCAGCTTTGTTTGCCTCCGGTTGCCAAAGCCTGCAAAAAAGGGTGTGCCGCCTTTGCGTCATTGCCAGACTGCTATGACAGAGGATCAGAGAACAGGCTATGGATCGCGCTCAGATCGTTCACGAGAATTTCCTGTCCCGCGTAGCTCGGCGCGATTTTCCCGACGGCGCAGCGCCGCGACCGGGACTGACCAACAGTGAAGCTGTATCCTTGTTTCGGTCACAGGTACTGAGCCGCGCGCTGGACCGCACCAGCCGCGCAATGCAGAAAGCTGGGCAGGGGTTTTACACCATCGGGTCGTCCGGGCATGAGGGGATGGCTGCGGTCGCCCATGCGCTGCGCCCGACCGATATTGCGTTTCTGCACTACCGCGATGCGGCGTTTCAGATCGCGCGCGCCGAACAGGTGCCGGGTCAACAGATCGCCTGGGACATGTTGCTGAGCTTTGCCTGTTCGAAAGAAGATCCTACCTCGGGCGGGCGGCACAAGGTGCTGGGGTCCAGGGCGCTGATGATCCCGCCGCAAACCTCGACCATCGCAAGCCATCTGCCCAAGGCGGTCGGCGCGGCCTACAGCTTGGGCGCGGCCCGGCGGCATGATCCCGAACATCGGGAATTGCCCGAGGATGGCATTGCGATGTGTTCCTTTGGGGATGCCTCGGCCAACCATTCAACCGCACAGGGCGCGATCAACACCGCAGGGTGGACCAGCGTGCAGTCGACGCCTCTGCCCTTGTTGTTTGTGTGTGAGGATAACGGCATCGGTATTTCAGTCAAAACGCCAAAAGGCTGGATACAGGCGTCGATGGAGCATCGTCCGGGCATCAAGTATTTCCAAGCCAATGGTTTGGATATTTACGAGACATTTGCGGTGGCACAGGAAGCCGCCGAATACGTTCGAACCCGCCGCAAACCCGCTTTTCTGCATTTGAAAACAGTGCGCCTTTACGGTCACGCAGGGGCGGACGTTCCAACCACGTACCTTCCAAAAGCCGAGGTCGAGGCCGACGAGGCCAACGATCCTTTGTTGCATACGGTACGCTTGCTGGACGATGCAGGCGCGCTGTCCCCGGATCAGGCGTTGAAGATTTACACCGAAACCTGCGCGCGCACGGATCGCATTGCGACCGAGGCGGCAACACGCCCACATTTGGCCAACGCATCCGAAGTGATGGCAAGCCTGATCCCGCCGAAGCGCACCTGTAAACCCACGAACGGCCCCAGCGCCGAGGCGCGTGCCAAAGTCTTCGGTGGCGATGCACGTGCGATGAATGATCCTCAGCCCATGAGCCGACTGATAAACTGGGCACTGACCGATCTGATGCTGGAACATGGTGAAATCGTGTGTATGGGCGAGGACGTAGGTCGAAAGGGCGGCGTCTATGGCGTGACCCAGAAACTGCAGCAACGGCTTGGACCGGACCGGGTGATTGACACTCTGCTGGACGAGCAATCCATTCTGGGGCTGGCGATTGGCATGGGTCACAACGGATTTATCCCGATCCCCGAGATTCAGTTCCTTGCCTATCTGCACAATGCCGAGGACCAGATCCGGGGTGAGGCCGCGACCCTGCCGTTTTTCTCGAACGGGCAGTTTTCGAACCCGATGGTGCTGCGGATTGCGGGGCTGGGCTATCAAAAAGGGTTCGGCGGGCATTTCCACAACGACAATTCTCTGGCCGTGCTGCGGGATATTCCAGGCGTGATCATCGCATGCCCTTCGAACGGCTCGGACGCGGCGAAGATGATGCGGGAATGTGTGCGGCTGGCGCGGGAAGAGCAGCGCGTGGTGGTGTTTCTGGAACCCATCGCCCTGTATCCGATGCGCGATCTGCATGAGGCGCAGGATGGAGGGTGGATGACCACCTATCCCTCGCCTGACCAGCGAATTGCGCTGGGCAAGGTTGGCGTGGACGGAGACGGCACCGATCTGGCGATCGTGACCTATGGCAACGGGCATTACCTGTCGCAACAGGCGCTTCCCGAGTTGGAAGCGGCTGGTGTCAAAACCCGGATCATCGACATGCGATGGTTGGCGCCCCTGCCTGTCGATGCTCTGCGTGAGGTCACCAAATCCTGTGCGCATGTTCTGGTCGTTGATGAATGTCGCCGTACCGGCAGCCAGTCCGAGGCGTTGATGGCGTTCTTCGCAGAGGAAAACCCCTCAACCCCGACCGCGCGTGTGGTGGCCGAGGATAGCTTTATCGCCACTGGGCCGGCCTATGCTGCGCCACTGCCTTCCAAAGACGGCATCGTTGCCGCCGCGCTGAAACTGACCGGAGGCCGCTCATGACCCGCACCGCAGTTCTGATCTGCCCCGGACGGGGCACCTATAACAAACCCGAACTGGGCTATCTGCACCGCCATCATGGGCAACGAATGGACTTGTTCCACAGCTTTGATGCCATCCGTGCCGAAGCGGGGCAGAAAGCTGTGACCGCGTTGGATGGCGCCAGTCGCTACACGATGAGCAAATACTCGCGAGGAGATGTCTCCTCGCCCTTGATCTATTCGGCTTCGTTGGCGGATGCACAGGCTTTGGCCGACGATATTGAAGTGGTCGCGGTCACCGGTAATTCGATGGGATGGTACATCGCCTTGGCCGCCGGAGGGGCGCTGTCGCCGCAGCACGGGTTCCGGGTCGTAAACACGATGGGCGCGTTGATGCAGGAACAGCTGATCGGCGGTCAGTTGGTTTATCCGTTTGTGGGTGACGATTGGCAGAACGATGCCACCCGAAAGGCAGAGCTGCTGGCAGATGTGACGCGGATCAACGCGGCTGAAGGGTGTGATCTGGCGCTGTCCATTGATCTGGGTGGGATGCTGGTGCTTGCCGGGAACGAGGCGGGGTTGGCGGCTTTCGAAGCGTCTCAGCCCATTGTTCAAGAGCGGTTCCCGATGCGCTTGGCAAACCATGCCGCGTTTCACACGTCATTACAGGCCCCGGTCGCTGCAGAAGGGCGGGCGAGACTCAGCCCGGACATGTTTGGCCAGCCCGAGCGTCCTTTGATTGACGGGCGTGGCAAAATCTGGTGGCCGGGTGCAACAGACACGCAGGCGCTGTGGGATTATACGCTGGGCCATCAGGTGACCGAGACCTACGACTTCACTCGCGCCATTCAAACCGCAGCGCGCGAGTTTGCGCCCGACCTGTTCATCGTGACCGGTCCCGGTGCGACTTTGGGTGGGGCGGTGGCGCAATCTCTGGTTTTGGCGGATTGGAAGGGCCTATCGGACAAGGCAGCGTTTCAGGCGCAACAAGAGGCGCAGCCAATTTTGGTCGCTATGGGACGAGAGGACCAAAGGGCGCTTGCAACTGGTTGAGCGCGCGCCAATGATCCGCGCAGATTCAGGAAACCCGGTATGAGCGATCACAATAAGTCCCTTTGGCTGAAAACATGCTGTGAGCAAGTCGAGGCGCGCCCCCTGGCTGAAGAGACAAGTGTTGATCTTGCAGTCATCGGCGGTGGCTATACAGGGTGTTCTGCCGCGCTGACGGCGGCGAAGGCCGGGACATCGGTTTGCCTGCTTGAGGCGCATGAGATCGGGTACGGCGGATCAGGCCGCAATGTGGGGTTGGCGAATGCCGGGCTTTGGTTGCCGCCTGACGAAATCCGCGCGCATCTGGGCAAGGAAACGGGGGATCGGTTGATCTTTCTTTTGGCACAGGCCCCCGCAGATGTGTTCGATCTGATTGAGCGGCACGGTATTGAGTGCCAACCAGTGCGCAACGGGACATTGCATTGCGCGCATTCTGCATCAGGGCTGCGCGATTTGCAGGCACGCCATGCACAATTGACTGCCACCGGAGCCCCAGTTGAATTGCTGACCGCCTCGCAGGTATCCAAACGGACGGGAAGCACAGCGTTCCACGGCGCTTTGCTCGATCCGCGCGCGGGAACGATCCAGCCGCTGGGTTATGTCCGAGGTCTGGCCCGTGCGGCTGCTGAGGCCGGGGCGCGGGTTGCTTGCCAGTGTCCGGTAGAAACCATGCAATTTGCCGATGGGGTTTGGACGCTGAAGACACACAATGCAACGGTTCGCGCGAGATCGGTGATCCAGGCCACAAATGCCTATCATCAGGGACTTCCCGCTTCGGCGCCGGACTACGTGCCTGTCTACTACTTTCAGTTCTCTACTGCCCCCCTGTCAGAGAACTTGCGTGCAAGCATTCTGCCGGATCAAGAGGGGTGCTGGGATACGGGCCTGATCATGACCTCGTTCCGCATGGATGCTGAAGGACGGCTTATCATCGGTGCAATGGGTGATCTGGGACAGGCGGGCCGCGCGGTCCACACGGCCTGGATCAAGCGCAAACTGGCCGAGCTTTATCCGCAGCTTGCCGATCAACCGCTGATCGAGGGGTGGCACGGTCGGATCGCGATGACCTCGGACCACATTCCCAAGATCACACAGATCGGCCCAAACGCCCTTTCGGTATACGGCTATTCCGGTCGGGGCATTGGGCCGGGGACTGTATTCGGTCGGTTAATGGCCGAAAGCCTGTTGAACGAAGATCCGTCTCTGCTGCCTGTCTCAGCGGTTTCTTCGCACCACGAAAGCTGGACCGGGTTGCGCCGTGCTTATTTTGAAACAGGCGCCGCGCTGACGCACCTCATCAAGGCGCGGTTCTGAGGGTTTTACTGGTTAATATTGCAAAGTCGCAGCGGTGGCCTCAATCCGTGCGCGCAGCCAGCGATGGGCCGGATCATTGGCCAATCGCTGATGCCACACCATGTAGATTGAAACAGGCTCACATTTGAACGGTAGCGGTGCGCAATCCAACGTTGCCAGAGGCCCCTTCTTCATCAGCGCGGTGTCGGTTGAGATGAGGTTGCTGCCTGTGACGAAAGACGGAATGGCGTTGAAATGGGGCAAGGTCACAATGGGTGGTCTGATCTGGCTCTGATCCACGCCGCGTATCACCACGCGTGAACTGCGCCCGTCGGCAAAGCGCACCTCGACATGCTCGGTCTGGCAATAGCTTTGCCAACTGTCGGGCGGGTCGCGCTGGTCTGCGTCGTAGAAGATCATCAGCGGACTGGTCAGCACGCGTTTTTGAAAAATATCCGGCCCGTCCGGGGGTAGGGGGGTCAGCATCAACTGGCACCGATCGCTGCGCAACAGGTCCGGGTCGGGAACGCCGGACGGGATGAAACCCAACCGCAGACGCACACCTTCGGACCGAAGGGTGCGCAGCAGCGGTGGGAAGATCAACTCGCGTGGCATGTCGTTTGTCGCAATCTGGATGCTGATCTCTTCGGCCAGCGGGTCAAACGGGCGGCCATCGGTCAGCGCCCGCATCCCGTCCAATACGCGTTGAACCGGCTCTTTCAGAGACAAGGCGCGTTCAGTTGGCGTCAGGCCCTGACCCGAGCGCACGAACAGCGGATCGCCCAGCACTTGCCGCAACTTGGCCAGCGTGTGGCTGATCGCCGATTGCGTTACCCCGAGCCGGTCGGCGGCTTTTGAGACCGAGCTTTCTTCGAGGATTGTCAGAAACGTACGCAGGACTTTGCCATCCAGCTCGGTGAAATCATTTTTGCTCATATCATCTATGACTATTCATGAATGGATTTGCTGTCTACGGCGCATTAGGTGACACTGAGAAACAGGAGGCGCGCGATGGGAATCCGCTTTTTCTCGGACAAGAACCGACCGGTCCATATGGGTCCTTATCCGTTAGAGCGGTTGGCGCGGCAGTCTGACATGCCGGACCTGTCTTTGGTCCCGCCCATGTCCGAACTGAGCTTCCACCGACCGAAACAGCCCGAAAGCATCGTCAACGCAATGGGTGAGTTTCAGGCGATGTTGGACACCATCCGCGATGGGTTCGTGAACCCCGTTATCTCGGAGATTCCTGCGGACCCGGTTGAGCGTGCCAATCACCTCAAGGCATTCGGTTACTTCATCGATGCGTCCATAATGGGTTGCGGCCCACTTCCGCCAGAAGCGTTGCTGTCTGAACCTCGGCGAAATCCTGATATTGATCGTCTGGCCCATGCGCTGAAAACGCGGCAGACCAAGACTTTGGCCTCGGGGATCGACCTGATCATGGCCGACCTTAAAGAAAGTATGGAGGCTGCGCCCAGACCGATGGGCACGCATCGCCATGCCATCGTTTTCCTCTATGAACACAACCGCGACCCCAACCCGGACGAACCCGGCGCGGATTGGATCATGGGCGCGCAGGATCATCGCGCTTGCCTTTTGGCGACCGAGAACGCTGTGGTGATCGCCAACTATATTCGCCTGCTGGGCTTTGATGCGCGGGCGCATTCCGTGATGTCGTCCGAGGTTGATCTGGGCAGGTTGGCCGTCGCGGCAGGTTTGGCCTCGGTCGAAGGTGGCGACATCGTGGCCCCTTGGCTGGGCAAGCGGTTCGGTCTGGCTGCAGTGACAACCGAATTGGACATCGCTCATGATCAGCCTCTGCGACCCATGGCGCAGCAACCTTGGTTTCGCACGCAGGGTCCGGCGTGGTGGCTGGGAACTGGGTTCGCCAAGAACGCTCTGAATCGCGATCGGTATGCCAAGCGGCGCTATGTGGACGGGGCGCACCCGTTCGAAAAGCTCAAACGGGTCGAGACACCAACCACATACATCGACGAAGACAACGTCGCTCGCGTTCCTAAACGTGCTGACATGTTCGCGCGGGCGCAGTTCGGAGACATGGGCAAACCGCTGCAGGACGCCGCCAAGGGCGGGTATTACGTGCGCAAGGCCGCCCCCAGCAGCGCACAACGCCGCGCGCTGGGCGCGTTTGTGTTGTTGCAGGATGGTGAGAGTGCGGAGGTCGCGCCGCCAACCGATGCAGTACGCAATTCGGCGAATATCAAGGCCGCCAGCTATTTTCTTGGCGTTGATGCGGTGGGTCTCAGCCGTTGCCCAGATTGGGCGTGGTATTCCCACGATGCGACCGGTCAGGAGATCACGCCGCCCCACGATCAGGCCATTAGCATGATCATCGACCAGGGCTATGAAACGATGGAAGGCGCCAGTGGTGACGATTGGATTAGCGTTGCCCAATCCATGCGTGCCTATTTGCGATTTTCGCTGCTGGGTGGCGTGATCGCGCAACAAATCCGCAACGTCGGCTACAAAGCGCGGGCACATACGGTGATGGATGGAGAGGTGTTGCAGCCTCCGTTGCTGTTATTGTCCGGGTTGGGAGAAGTGAGCCGGATTGGAGAGGTCATCCTGAACCCCTATCTTGGTCCGCGCCTGAAATCCGGTGCGGTGACGACTGATATGCCGATGACCCACGACAAACCCATTGATTTCGGCCTGCAGGCATTTTGCGAAAGCTGCAACAAATGCGCGCGCGAATGTCCCTCGGGCGCGATCACCGCCGGACCGAAACTGATGTTCAACGGCTATGAAATCTGGAAGTCCGACAGTCAGAAATGCGCCACTTATCGCGTGACCACGCCGGGTGGTGCGATGTGTGGGCGTTGCATGAAAACCTGTCCGTGGAATCTGGAAGGAATCTTTAAGGAACGCCCGTTCCGCTGGGCGGCGATGAACATCCCGTCCGCAGCACCTGCATTGGCGAAATTGGACGATACTGTCGGAAATGGCGGGCTGAACGAGATCAAGAAATGGTGGTGGGATCTGGAGCTGCAGTCCGACGGAGCTTATCGCCCGACCGAGCATCCGCTGAACCGGCGCGGGCTGCAAACCGATCTGGACCTGAAATACGAGGATCAAACCCTCGCGGTCTACCCCGCCTATCTGGCCCCGCATCCCTGGCCCTATCCCTTTGCCATGGACCGTGAGGCCGGGATTGCCGCTTATCAGGCGATGGTGACGGCTGCGGAATACCAAGCTCGCAAGGCTGCAGGGGATATGACGGTAATCCACCGCTACTCCATCGCGGGCGACGTGCCGGTAATGCGGGTCGCGCTTACCAAGGTCGACAAGATGACGGCGGATGTGACCAAGTACGAGTTCGCGGCTCTGGACGGTGCCCCCTTGCCCGATTGGACCGCGGGCGCGCATTTGGACGTGCTGGTCGCGCCTGAATTCCTGCGGCAATATTCCATGTCCGGTGATCCTTCGGATAGGTCCACCTATCAGATCGGCGTGCTGCGCGAGGATGAGGGACGTGGCGGGTCGGCCCTGTTGCATCGCATCTTCAACGAAGGGCGCAAAGTCTTCATATCGAAGCCGATCAACCATTTTGAATTGGATGAGACCGCGACGAGGACCTTCCTAATGGGTGGAGGTATCGGCATCACCCCGATGATCGCCTTTGCCCATCGCCTGCACGCTCTGGGCGCGCCGTTCGAACTGCACTATTCCGCCAGTACGCGCTCCGGGGCTGGGTATCTGGACGATCTGGCCGCAATGCCTTGGGCGGATTGCGTGCACTATCATTTCTCGGATGAGGCCACGCGCGCCGATTTTGGCGCCATACTTTCGGGTTATCAGGACGGTTGGCACGTTTATACCTGTGGTCCAGACCGATTTATGGAAGGTGTTATCCAAGCGGCGGAATGGCAAGGATTTCCCGAAAACGCGCGGCATCTGGAGTATTTCTCGGTTCCCGAACAGCCCGAGTATGAGAATCATCCTTTCACTTTGAAGCTGGTGCAATCTGGCCGCGAAGTGGCCGTGCCAAAGAACAAGGACGCCGCGCAGGCGCTGAACGAGGCAGGCATTCACGTGGATGTGAAATGTTCCGATGGGATCTGTGGTGTCTGCAAATGCGCCGTGATTTCCGGCGATGTCGAGCACCGAGATTTCGTCCTCTCGAACAAGCAACGCGAGCGGGCGATGATCCTTTGCCAAAGCCGCGCGGTGCAACCTGACGGGGTGATTGAGATCGACCTGTGAATAGAGGTCTGGAAACGACATCAGATAACGCAAAAATTGGTCGTTCCAGCCATGGACGCAGGCTTGCCGCTGCACTAACGTCCCCTGCGAACCCCAGTGAACCCTGATCAACAGGTGCGAGGTATTTCATGGATTATCACAGCCCCGCCAGCTTTGCCGAGGCTTCGGCTCTGGCCGCGAACGCGACGGGCATCACACGGTTTCTGGCAGGCGGCACCGATGTGCTGGTGCAACTGCGTTCGGAACTGGTGACGCCCGATACGCTGATCGACATCAAGAAGATCGACGGTGTGCGCGACATAAATCAAAACGCTGATGGCAGTTGGACGTTAGGCATCGCTGCCACTGGTGCGGAGATGAGCGAACATACTGATTTGGGCCGCGATTGGCCCGGCGTGGTTGAGGCGATGGACCTGATCGGCTCAACTCAGGTGCAGGGCCGCGCGACGCTGACCGGAAACCTGTGCAACGGCTCTCCGGCGGCGGATTCGGTTCCAGCCATGGTGGCGGCAGGTGTTACAGTTACTGTGACCGGCCCGGAAGGCGACCGTGAAATGGCTGTCGAGGATATTCCCACCGGTCCGGGCAAGACGTCCTTGGCGAAGGGAGAGCTGATCTCGGCCGTCCACATCCCCGCGCGGGGCGAGAATGGCGGCGACGCGTATCTGCGCTTTATCCCGCGCACCGAGATGGACATTGCCGTCGTGGGCGTCGGCGTCAGCCTGCGTCTGGACGGCGACACGATCACCGATGCGCGTGTTTCCTTGGGCGCTGTCGCCCCGACCGTTCTGTTGGTCGAGGATTGCGCGAAGGCCATCATCGGAAGCACGTTGGACGAGGCTGCGCTGGATGCCCTGGCCCAGGCTGCATCCGCTGCCTGCAACCCGATCGACGATAAACGCGGCACTATCGCGTTCCGCACCGAGGTCGCTGGCGTGCTGGCCAAGCGCGCCGCGAAAATCGCTTATGCCCGCGCCAAGGGAGAAGACGCATGAGCAAGCTCCACGTATCCACCACCGTGAACGGGGACACGGTCGAGTACCTGTGTGACCCTCGCGAAACCCTGTTGGACTGTCTGCGCGACAAGCTGAACCTGACCGGCGCGAAAGAGGGCTGTGGCACCGGCGATTGCGGCGCGTGCTCGGTCACCGTCGATGGCCGTTTGGTGTGTTCCTGCCTGATGCTGGGCGTCGAGGCGGACGGCAAGCAAATCGAGACCGTCGAAGGCATTGCCGACGGTGACGTTCTGCACCCGTTGCAGAAGAAGTTCATCGAACACGCTGCCCTGCAGTGCGGAATTTGCACGCCGGGTATTCTGGTTGCGGCCAAATCTCTGCTGGAGAAGAACCCCAACCCGACCGAGGAAGAAACCCGGTACTGGCTGGCAGGCAATCTTTGCCGCTGCACCGGTTATGACAAGATCATCCGCGCCGTGATGGAAACCGCGGAAGAGCTGCGGGAGGCTTCGTAATGGCACTCGACGAACAAAAATCGAACTTCACCTTCGTTGGCACCCGCCCAAACCGCCCTGACGGGCTGGACAAAGTCACGGGCCGTGCCAAGTTTGGTGCGGATATGTCGGCGCCCGGCATGCTGCACGGAGCGATCCTGCGCTCACCTCATGCGCATGCGCGGATCGTCAGGATCGACACGTCAAAGGCCGAGGCGCATAAGGACGTCAAAGCCGTCGTGACCCGTGCAGATTTTGCGGATGTACCGTTCAAGCCCGGTCTGGAAGGCGAATTCTGGAATGTGCTGGAGAATGTCATGGCAGGCGAGAAAGCCCTCTATGACGGGCATGCGGTCGCCGCGGTTGCGGCCACGTCGGCACTGGCAGCGCGTGATGCGCTCAAGCTGATCGAGGTCGAATACGAAGTGCTGCCGCACGTCACCGACGTGGACAAGGCGATGGCCCCCGACGCTCCGGTCATTCGTGAAGGCGCGGCGGATTACTCCGTGCCAGCGGGTATGCACCCGAACGTCGTGCGCTATCACGAAAGTGGGCACGGCGACGTTGAGGCTGGATTTGCCGAGGCGGATCTGGTCATCGAAGACAGTTTCGTCACCGAAGCAACCCATCAGGGTTACATCGAGCCGCACGCCTGTCTGGGCATGCTGGGCAATGACGGCAAAGGTGAGCTGTGGTGTA
This sequence comes from Ruegeria sp. AA6, assembly GCF_056542865.1. NCBI lineage: Bacteria > Pseudomonadati > Pseudomonadota > Alphaproteobacteria > Rhodobacterales > Roseobacteraceae > Ruegeria > Ruegeria sp. AA6. The sequence continues at coordinate 34,342 of NZ_JBQGAN010000028.1, read as the reverse complement.
CCACCCAAGGCCACTGGATTGCGCAGAAGACCTGTGCCGCACTGCTGGGCATCGAAACCTCGCAACTGCGCGTGACCGCGTCCGAGATCGGCGGTGGTTTCGGCGGCAAGACAACTGTGTTTATCGAACCTGTCTCGCTGGCGCTCAGCCGCAAAGCCAACCGTCCAGTCAAGATCGTCATGTCACGGTCCGAGGTTTTCCGCGCTACTGGTCCGACCTCGTCAGCGTCGATGGACGTTAAGATCGGGATGAAGAAGGACGGCACGATTTCGGCCGCTCAGGGCGTGTTCCGTCTGCAGGGCGGGGCGTTTCCGGGGGCTCCGGGTGACATGACGGCTATGTGTGCCTTTGCGCCCTACAACCTGACCAATGTGCATCAGGTGGGTTACGACGTTATGTCGAACCGTCCGAAACAGGCCGCCTACCGCGCGCCGGGCGCACCGATGGGGGCCTTTGCCGTCGAGTCCGTGATTGACGAGCTGTGCAAGAAGCTGGGTCTCGATCCGGTGGACGTTCGTCTGAAAAACGCGGCGCACGAAGGCACCAAAGCCAGCTATGGCCCGACCTATGAACGGATCGGGCTGGTTGAAACGCTGGAAGCTGCTAAGGCGCATCCGCATTACTCGGCCCCGCTGAAACCGGGGCAGGGGCGCGGGATTTCCTGTGGCTTCTGGTTCAACCACGGCGGTGAGACGTCGGTGTCGCTGGCGTTGTCCGAAGATGGCTCGGCCCAGTTGATGGTGGGCACGCCAGATATCGGTGGGTCGCGCGCGTCAATGGCGCTGATGGCAGCAGAGGTTCTGGGCATTCCTTACGAAAATATCCGCGTGACCATCGCCGATACGGCAACGTTGGGCTACAACGACGTCAGCCACGGTTCGCGCGTGACCTATGCGTCGGGGCTGGCGACCATCAAGGCAGCGCGCCACGCGGTGGAACAGCTGTGTGCCCGTGCGGCGGCAAGCTGGGGCATTCCGGCGGATGCGGTGAAATGGGAAAACGGCTGTGCTGTGCCATCGGGTCCAAATGCAGGCGATTTCGATCCGCGCCCGCTGGCTGACATCACCGCGCATATGGGGCAGACCGGTGGTCCGATCTCGGGCCATTTCGAAGCCACGCCCGAAGGCGCGGGCGTGTCCTTTGGCACCCATATCGTAGATGCCGAGGTTGACCCGGAAACCGGCAAAACCTCGATCACCCGTTATACGGTGATTCAGGACGCCGGTAAGGCGATTCACCCGACCTATGTGGAAGGTCAGTATCAGGGCGGTGCCGCACAAGGCATCGGCTGGGCGCTGAACGAGGAATATATCTATGGCGACGACGGCCGCCTGCAGAACTCAATCTTCCTAGACTATCGCATCCCGGTCGCCAGTGACCTGCCAATGATCGACACGGTGATTGTCGAAGTGCCCAACCCCGGCCACCCGTTTGGAGTGCGCGGTGTAGGTGAAACCGGCATCGTGCCGCCTCTGGCAGCCATCGCAAACGCGGTGTCGCATGCGGCAGGCGTGCGGATGAAGCAACTGCCGATGTCACCGCCGCGCATTCTGGCGGCGCTGAAGGACAATGGTTGAGGTCCACCTCTGGTCCGGCCTCCGGTCTTTGACCGGGGGCCAGCAAGTGGTGGAGGTTGAGGCCAAAACCACCGGTGAGTTGCTGCGTGCGCTGGTGCAGGCGCATCCACAGTTGCAGGCCCCGATTGACGCGGGCTTGTCCATCGCCATTGATGGCCGCGTCATTGCAAGCGGCCTGACGGAACCGATCCCTGAAGGCAGCGAAATCTATCTGATGCAGCGGCTGAGGGGCGGTTAAGCCTCGGGCGACCACGGCTCGCGGCCAACCATGCGGTCGGCTTCGGCGGTGATGTCGTTCATGTGCTGCTCAAGGCTGAGACGCAGTTCTTCGATCTGTTCCTCGCTGGCCTTACGTGGAACCGTTTCGGTCCATTCGCGACACAGGAACACACCCTCGTTTCGCCAAACGCGTGGCAGCAGCAGCCGGTCCCACGTACCTGCTTCGCTGCCGTGCCGTGTCGAAAAGGTGATTCCGAACACCCGCTTGCCCGAGGTGCGCGCCCAAACCAGGGGCACCGTGGACAGTACACGTTCCGGCCCGCGCGGACCGTCGGCGGCGATGCCGATGGAAATCCCTTGCTTGATCTTGCCGAACACTTCGCGAGACACGGCAACGTTGCTCTTGTGTTTGCTGGCCATGGCGATCGTGTCCATGCCGAACAACTTTTGCACCCGACCCACCATGCTACCCGCGCGCGCGGAGGAGGTAATTGAGCAGATCTGCGCCTTGTCCAACGGGAAAAAATATGGCGACTGCGCCAGCCGTTGATGCCACAGGACGACGATGACCGGTTCGCCTTGCTCGGCCAACTGGTCCAACTCTTCGTATCCGATACGTTGCCATTTTGTGTTACGATTGACCAAACGGATGTAACTCGCAATTCGGCGCGCCACCCAGTTCAGAACGGCTTCACTGTCGGCGATCTTTTTACGGATACTCACTGACGGGGTCCCTCATACTGACCAAACCGTGTCTTATAGAACTCAACGCCGCGTGCAACTTGTTTGTCGGGTGCATTAGTCGTGTGGAATCTGAAAAAGCCTCTTGAGTCCGCCGCGCGGCTGGCATATCTGGGGCGCACCTTAGGGGTATAGCTCAGTTGGTAGAGCGACGGTCTCCAAAACCGTAGGTCGCGGGTTCGAACCCTGCTGCCCCTGCCATTAAAATCAAACACTTACGAGAAAAATTTGGTCAACGCGTAGCGCATTTTGTGCGTTTTTTTGTGCGTTATTCTGAAAAAGTGCATGATTCAGTCTTCAATTCTTTCCATCGTTGTGGAAAAGCCCTGCGGCATTTCTTTCCATAATTGTTGAAAGCTTGGGCAACTTTGGTCTCGTATAAGCGTTTGGCATGTTGGTTGTGTCCCGCGAACTTGCTTCAATATTGGTCGAAGCGATGCTTCAAAAGGGCTAGGGCGTGCTGACCGGGGGTGGGTGCGCCCTTATACATTCTAAGCAAAACACAATCAGTTCAGGGCCGGATCACACCCAATTTCCGTTGATTTATTCACAAGCGTCACAGGGGAAGGTGCAGGCTTTCGAGATTGCCTCCACTCAGGGGTAGAAGAGAGACGTCACATTCTGATTTCGTTAAAGTAGCTGCGCGGCTAGCCTCATAGCCACCAATTGTCCCCCCGGACTAACAAAGGGTTCGTTGCGCAGCAATCAGAGGAAAACCCAGTTTCGGCAGCAGGAGCATGCTATTTTCTCTTTTCATGCCCAACTCCCCTTCCTGGAAATCGGATGGGGTTGAAGGTTCGAATTCACTTCTGCTGCTCTACGTAATCACCCCAATTTAGGGGTAGCGTGGATTTGGAGCATTTTGCTTTATTATCAATATTGCGACACGTCCTAAGAGATATTTAGGCAACACGACGGATGTTGGAGTTGGACGGACTTTCGCAGAGTGGGGAACATTCCCGTAGTGGAACGCGTCTTTATGTGAAGTAGGCCGGCGTCTACCTTACTAATTTGGCTGCACGCCGTGGAACAAGCAATTAATACGTGGCTTTAGGATTTATCTTTTTCCAAAAGCGATTTTTTGGGAGGTTTTTTCGATGAGTGGGGGAACGCCTGTAGCTTGTGAGGTGTGCAGCTATACAAATAACTTCTCTAATCAATACTCTTTAGTAAGCGGTTTTACAGGATCCTCACCTTTGAGCGAGGAAGAAGTACTCGGTATGACCGTTGGCGAATTTCGCGCCATTATCAACGAGGGAATTTCTGCGGTAAGGAGCATTGATTGGTCCGTCGTGGCCATTCTTTTGGACGATCCAGCGTATGCAGATATTCTTACTCCTGACGCGCGGAGCCTTCTCGAAGAAGCACTCGCAACAAATGGCGAGAATTTTGTTTCAATATTCCAAGACGTTTTAGTGGCGTATGAACCGTATCCCGATAGCATGCTCGTCAGCGAAGTACTGGCCAGTCTTGATGGTTCTTCGGATAATGATGACAACTTATTGCCTGATGCTCAGGATGACTTCGTATATTTGGATTCCGGGGATATTATTTCAATAAATGTATTGAGCAATGATATCGATGCAGTCGGTGCTGGATTGGAAGTAATTTCTGTCTCAGGGGCATTGTTTGGTAATGCGGTATTAGAGGCGGACGGCTCAATATCCTACGGGCCTTCGTCAGATTTCCCCACATTTGCAGGAGTAGAAACACTCACGTACACCGTTCAGGACGGTGATGGGAACACCGACTCTGCCAACGTGCACATCGAGGTTTACGGGTTTGATATACCTTATCCCGAAGATTCCAATGACCCCGCTGACGTCGATAAGTTGTTTTTGGAGGTCCAATCGATACTCGATGGCGACGAATATGGCTGGCAGGCAAACTTTAATGAAGATGGTGATTTTTCATTCAAATCGCCAGAAGCGGTTTTTGATGGTGATTCATGGGAAATTCAAAACCCAAATGGTTCAACAAAAACAGGAAATAGTGAAGAGGAATATAGAAATTATGTAAACAAAGGGATTTTGTCCGCAATATATCAAACTTTGGAAACCAGCCTAAATAATGTCGACCTTAAGTGGCAAAATCTCTATTCAAGAACAAAAGATGGCTGGGAACAAATTAAATCATTCTTTGACTTTGGAAAGAAAAATATTGATGTTCTGAGCGACACAATCGATGATTTCGACAAAGGCAGACCGCCTCAGCGCCCTCGGGAAGAAGAAATTGAGCAAAACCTTCATGAGCTTGCAAACGACCAGTTAGATTTGCCAGGTTTGAAGCAATATTATCTTTGGACTAGACATTCCGACAGATCCGCCGGTCTAACAAGTGACTTGAGTGAGATTCCCCAAGATGACCACTCGACCCGCGTGATGCTGGGTAGCGAAAATGAACGTCTTCAGCTAGGCGCAGGAAACGATTTGGCCTACGGGTTTGGAGGAAACGACACACTTTTTGGGGAAGAAGGTAACGATATCCTCGTTGGTGGGTTTGGAAATGACAAGTTGCTCGGCGGAGAGGGCAACGACGGCTTGTACGCAGACCAGGGTAACAATCTTGTGCTGGGCGGTGACGGCAATGACTTTATTTTGGCCTTCGGCGGGAACGACGACCTCTACGGTGGAATAGGGAAGGACACTATCCAAGCTGGTGCAGGCAATGACTCCGTTGGCGGCGGCGGATCAAACGACGAAATTCGCAGCGGCAACGGTAACGATAGTGTTTGGGGCGGAGATGGTCGCGATACTGTTTGGGGAGGTCGCGGTGACGATACCATCTTTGGTGACGCTGGCAATGACAGTATTTTTGCCGGGGGTAATGACGACGTAGTCTATGCCGGTGGTGGAAGCGACACTGTTGGCGGCGGTGCGGGTGACGACGCACTTTGGACAGGTGCAGGAAACGACCGCGCGGATGGGTACGCTGGGAATGACACGCTGTTGGGATTTGCCGGAAATGATGACCTGCGTGGTGGTGACGAAGCGGATCTGCTGGACGGGGGCGCGGGCAACGATACCCTGCGCGGTGGAGCTGGAGCGGACACCTTCGTGTTCTCCGAAGGGGCTGACCTAGTGATTGGCTTCGGGCCGCGAGATTTCATTGACCTCAGTGGTGTTGCGTCGATAGTCGATTTTGCTGACTTGAAAGCCAACCATCTGTCCGGCGCAGTGAACGCACTGATTGTCGATGGTGTTGGCAACTCGATGCAACTGAACGGTGTAAGTTCGAATTCGCTGCAAGAGTCAGATTTTATTTTCTGAGTCAGAGCAACAATACCTGCAGCGCGATAACCCGAACACGCACCCTGATGGGAAAGTACTTAAGCAGTACGGCATAGATGCGCCCGAACTCGGCACAAGTTCAGGACAAAAATGCCAAGTGCTGAATGGTGAATTTCTTCGCGGCAAGTCCATTGAATGCAAACTCAACGACCAACGCACACACACCGTTGGGTTGGGGCTTGTTATGCCGATGGACAGGTTATCGGGGCAGCTGTAATCGCGGCTGGTCACGCTTTGGATTGCCATAGGTATTCAGGTGAACGGTACCAACACCTAGAAGGATCTGCTGCCAAATCGAGAACTCGACGCGCGAGTTATTGTCATTAGCATCAGAAATAAGTGACTGATGCACGTCGTGCCCTGAACTTACCCGCCTGGTAGGCTATTTGGAGTTTAGCAAGTCGGCATCTCACAATTCTTGTTGCCAAACTGAACTTGGTATTGGGGTAAGTTCATGATTCGATTTAGCCGCCAATCTCGCAAGGCCATAATCCTTGGTGGACAGTCGCCCAATAAACTTAACTGGTATGGTTCAAGCCTGCTTAACACCGGCGTCGTTGAGTACGACGGAAAGGTCCATCTGTATTTCCGTGGGCACGTTGGTACCGACGATAACGTGCACGCAGTTGGCCTTTGGCGACACGGTACCTCTGCTTTTGACCCGTATTCCCAGTGGGAGGAGGAGCCAAATTACATCTTGCACCCAGACGACGTCGATTTTTCAGATACAGGAACGGCTTGGGGAAAGTCTGCGCGCCGTTTGTCCAATCCTGAGGCCTGCGTCTATAACAACGAAGTGTATCTATACACCATTCTAAAGGGTGCTAAAGGAACTGGTCACGGCATAAACGCTTGGCCACCGACTTTGCTTTGGAAGTCGAGCGATGGGTTGAACTTTACTCAAATCGGGCTGCTGAAAGACGCCACTGACGGTTACACCAACACAATTCATACCGGAGGCATGGGAGTCACCCACGACGGTGAAAAGTTTGTGATGCTGTCAGCGGCGCTAGACACAGATGGATTCGGATTCGGGACCGTTGTTCGGACGTCTTTCGACGGATTGAATTGGACGGAGCGATACGACCAGGCCTTTCCAATGCCCGACACTATTTTGGACAACGACTTTGACGATGAAAGCTGGGTTACGGCGCGCATGTATGTCGAAGGCGACCACGTTTATGCATTTATTCCGGGCGGTGGTGTTCACAAAGACTACCCTGAAGGCGTGGGACTTTGGCGGCAGGAAATCAAAGAGGTGGCCTCGAAACCATGGGAGGAATATTCACAAAATCCAATTTTGATGCGAGGTCCAGCCGGTTCGATAGATGAAGGCGCAATCTGGTCTCCATCCGTGATAAAACTCAGCAAAAAACTACAGATGTTCTATGAAGGGTGCGGTGCATATGCTTTTGATGCCGGTTCACCTGAAAGCATCAAGGGCCGTGAGAAACCTTACGGAGGATATGGTGCTACTAGCTTTTCCTCAATCTGCCACGCGCAAATGGTTGGTAACAGCCTTGGAACCATTTGGGATCGAAGGACAATTGAGCCAGGCAAAACCTACCGGATCCAAAACTTCAAAACCGGTTTGTGGCTTCGATACCGTGGAACAGAAAACGGCGAAAAGGTAGAAACGACCCGCGACGCAAACTCTACCAATCTCGACTGGATTGTTGGAAAGGATAACGAGTTTTTCATCTTCAGATGTGCAGCATCACCCAAACACGTTTTGGAGAACCCTGGCCGAGGGTACAACATTGGCCAGGAAATCGGAATCTGGACACAAGGAACTGGCGACAATCGCCAGCAAGAGTGGCATCTGGAGTTTCCTACCTCCGCAGATTCCGCAAATGGTCCCTTCGTAATTCGGAACCGACACAGCGGCTTGTGTTTGTCATCCAGTGCGAGCAAGGGGTCGAATGTGGCGAATGCTGTCACTCGTCAGATGGATTATACAGGTAAGCTTGACCAGCAATGGCACTTAATTGGCGTATAGGTTTTCCATGATTTATTGGCGGAGAGCCAAATCTGCTTGTGGGATTATCCAGTTAGGCGTTGCGTTGAACCTGTATCGCTCTGAGCGCCCGATTGCTTTTGCCGGATTGCCTCACACGCTTCTTCCATTGCCCGAATAGCCTTTTCCACCGCAATGGCGACTTCGGGATTGGCTTGTATCCAAGGGTGGTCGCCAACGTTCGATTTGAAGCACTCCGTAAGGATGCTTGCCGGATACAACGCGCTTTCGGCCAAGTGGTAATTCATTCTCAATCTCCTGAACAAAATAGGTTCAGGTGATTTGGTGTTTGGCGGCGATTTAAGATTGCGAGCTTCTGCCAAGCATTTTCGCGAAGTTGCCAATGCAAGGCAATTACCCAAATTAAGAACACTTACTCGCCACTTTTTTGAAGTTGTGCCAACAACTGAGCTTGACGCGGCCAAAAACCCTTCATTCGTACCACTAGGCAAACAATACGTCGTCATTGAAAATGACCGTCTCAATGTTCCAAAGCTGGTCGGTGTCGCCAGAGGCAAGGTGTGAAATCTGCCAACCCTTCGATCCGGTTTTGATGACACTGTACTGAGCAACGTCAAGAAAATACTCAACAGTGTCTAGTCCAGCATCTCCGTAAATCACATCGTTCCTAGCTCCCCCGACAAAATAGTCGTTCTCACTTCCTCCGCGAAGCGTATCCTTCCCGTCTCCGCCATAAAGCACGTCTCTCCCTGCTCCGCCGTACAATTCGTCTCGGCCTGATCCGCCATAGATTGTGTCGGCACCCCCATCACCGATTAACGTGTCGCGCCCACGCGCCCCGGCAATAACGTCTTTGCCCCAGCCACCTGAAACGTAATCGTGGTCTGTTCCGACAAACGATGGCAGCGTTCCAAGCGACAATGCTTTTCCTGCATCACCATACAGTTTGTCATCACCCCCACCGCCCCATATTGTATCGTTTCCTGCCCGCCCCATGATTACGTCATTGCCTTTTCGACCCCAGAGCTCTTCGTCCGAATAATACAGAGGATTTGGTATCGAGCCGACGAATGCGGTGCCGTTGTCGCCACCAAAGATGTCATTCCCGTCAGTTCCGGCACGTGCGTAGGAGCTTTGGCCTACATCGTAAATTGCCTTCGACAGTGACGGGTGATTAACAGCGATAAGCGCTTCAGTGCTTTCCAGATATCGAACGGAGGAATGCTCATAAGGTGAAAGCCCCTCAAAGTTGTCTATCCCGTCGTCATTTGAAGTGGTTAAATCATCCAATGGAATTTGAAGCTGCTCGCCCGACTTGGTGAACGCAATTTCATAACCAAATGCATCCAATTGCGCATTACTAGATACCGCAACAATGTCCTCACTATGTTCAATGTGGAGAACGCGGCTATCTACAGAAGTCGCCGAAGATGGCGCGCCTGGGGACCCAAACGTGATTGCTCTCGCTTCGGAATAATCTCGAATCTCTTCCATAAAAAGTTGCGCGATAATGCCTCCCAAGCTGTGTCCGGTAACATATATCTGCTCGATATCCGCATCAGCCAGGTAGACCTTCAAGCCTTCAATCAGGGGTTGGAACCTGGGCCAATGGTCGGTTAGAACCTGAGGTCCCCAACCCGATATTGGGTCGGATGGAAAGCTATCTGTTCCTCTGAAAGATAAAATTACACTATGCTCTCCGGCCACCATTGCTTCACCGACATGAGCAACGGCCACACCGTCGTAATCTTCGTATACACCGTTTTTAAACACATACTGGTGGTCTGCGGCTTCGTCACTGACAGAGGGTAGGCCTAGGGAATTCGCATGGATTGGTCGCCAGTCTTGGCCTGGCAGGAAGTCAATCCCGTAGGCGGCAAGCTGGGCTTTGGCCAACTCCAACACCAGATTGAAGTCTATTATGTTGGGTCCAGCGAAATCCTTCTTGAAGGAGACTTTCTCGAAGCCTTCGACAACATCCGTTTCCCCGGTCTTGTCATTGTACCACTCGGTCCGAGTGCCGGAAAAATCCTTGAACCTGTAGTCAGAACGCGCACCTTCCATTAAATATGAATCGAAATCATCGGTATCCCCATCAGTGGTAAAGTCACCACCGATAAGTGTGTCTTCTCCTTTGCCGCCAAGGAACTCGTCGTCTCCGTCACCGCCATCGATTGAGTCGTCGCCAGTTCCGCCACGCAGAATATCGTCACCGGATGAACCGATGAGGGTATCGTTGTCGGCACCTCCCCAGAGAATGACAAAGCTCTCCTCAACAAAACTAGCATCTACGGTGTCGTTTCCCGCACCTGCGAAGAACTCAATGACAGAAGAGGAAAAGACCTTTTCACCCGACTCTGTTTGCACTTTTTCACGGTTCTCGTCCGAAGGAAGAACGACATTGTCGTTGCCCGAAGAAGCAGAGTATGGGCTGCCTCTCCAATTGATGCCGTAAAGAGCAACCGCGTTAAAATTGATTTCGTCTGAGCTATGAGTAAACTCTAAATAGTCGGGATAGTCGACGAAGTACCAGCGATAAGTCGGTTGCTCATAGTAGTAGCTAAATCCTTGCCAATCTGTGCGTTGCCAGGATTGCAGTTCGCCAACCGTCGGCTCATCAATTAGCGCAAATTCCTCTTCGGTGAGTTCCGCAGCTACCTCCCAATTATAAACTAGAGTTTCAATTGAGGTAATCAGCCAACAGGTTCCGTCGAAACTGCAGAAATCGGCAGTACCTAAGTTCGGGTGTCCGTCAGTCGGAACAGCTTGGGTAACCGTTGCCCACGCTGCATCCTGCATCCAAGGTTGTCCGGGATACCAACTCCAAAGTGCTGGTAGAATTTCGCCGGCCGAGTTTCTTAAAGGTTCAGTATCGAAACTGGGATTTGCCTGGGCGTAAGTGTCAAAACTCAGTAAAATTTTATAATATATACCAGACACGGCAAACCCCCAAGTCACATCTAAACGACTTAGTGTACCATACTGCTAAGTAATCAGTCACTATTTTGAGAATCGGGGTTGTCGACGTCTATATCGCAATGCGGCGACACTAGGATTGGGGAAACAGGGAATTGAGAACAGTCGCGCTGATTGCGTTCTTGATGCCTGCACCGCTCGTGGCAAATCCTATAGCAACGGACGAACTCAATAAGTTTCGCAAAAGCCAGGGTCTTCAAGAATTAGTCTATAGCCGGAAGTTGGAGAAAGTCGCTAAATCTCATGCCGAGGAAATGGCGACGAAGGGTTTCTTTTCGCATACTGGCTCGAACGGGTCTGATGTGGGCGAACGGGTTCGCAAGGCAGGCTATAAATGGTGTTTCGTGGCTGAAAACATCGCCCAAGGCCAGAACGGTCTGGACGCCGTGATGTCGGCCTGGGCGCAATCGCTGGGACATAGAGCTAACCTGCTGGCACAAGAGGCTCAGGAGTTCGCCGTGTATGAGGCGGCAGGCCGTACTTGGGTGATGGTTTTGGCCACCCCGTGCGAGTGAGTTAGCATTGAGAACTTGCCAACCACAAAGCACAAAGTAGTTAACCCTCGCTTTCAACAAAGCGCTCGATTGAACGCATCAGCCGTACATGCTCATTGACGGCTTTCCGCATCTCTTGCGCCTCTCTGCTACGCATACCGTGCTTGTACACTGGGTTTACCTTGCCTGGACCATGACCGCCACGAGCGCCGTGCATCCGGCACACCGTCCAGCCTTTCACCGCCGGGTTTTTACAAGGCAGGCCCGTGCGTTTTGACTTCGCTGTACATCGCGGAGCGGCATGCGCCCTTTGCATGGGGTTGGAGGCATCTTTCATTTCTTGCCTCCCCCCGTCTCGACGTTGCCAACAATAGCTTGGCCGCCATCTTCAACGTTCACGTGCTGAACGGTGACCGTCTGTTTGCCGCCGTTTCGGTATTTGCGAAGTGCTTCCATCTGCGCGGCAAAAGTGCGCGTGAGCTTGTTGAACCCGGTATAATGGGCTTGGCATTGCGGAAGGTTGTCGCAGGTTGCCAGCCATCGAGCCGCCCGAATTGTCGCGACATGGGTTGCCGCCATCTGGACTGCCAGCATTCGCTCAAACGCGTCGCGTGGTTTTGTGTCACTTACGATAGAGAGCATAAACCCTCGCTCGTCGTTGGCGTCGCCATCGTCTCCAGCCTCTGACCTGTTCAATGCCTTTAGGCAGTGCGATAGAAAAGCACTCGCCTGAATTTCATCGTCCGTGCCAAAAATCTTTCGCAGGGAATCTTCTCGCGACATAACCACTTTGTGCCCTTCTGATGCCGATCCCTCCATTTTAACCTCTGGTGTCCGCGCGTCATTACTTTGAGAAACATTGCATCCATTGTCCGCATTCGTTCCGTTTTTTCGGTCGGAGCCATCCGTCATTGCTCATACCTCGCTTGCTGGATTGTTGGTGTAGAAGGTGCCCTTTTCCCCCAGACCCCCTGGTAGATTAAGGATGTCTTAAATATTGCGACGGGAGACTTGCTGATATTGGATGTTTTCGTCGCAAATATTGATACGGCCCGTCGCATTTATTGCGTCGCCTCCGTCTTTCTCGTCGCAAAATCTACGACGGTCTCGTCGCGGTTTTTGAGACAGGGTTTTGTTTTTCCGCCTTTGCCTGTTGGGTTGTGAACCGGGGCTTTCACAACAGGGAAATCTGAGCCTCTTGACCACTGCTTGTACAACCTGCGGCCAGCCGCCCCGTGTGCGGTTGGCAACGAAATTTCAGTTAGTTCGAAAAGCGGAGATGATGCGACGCCACTAGTGCCGAGTTTGGGCGGACGCGCCACAACTATGAAGCCCTTTGCCTGTAACTCGCGGAACCCTTTAGCAGCGGTGTTGTACGAGACGCCCAGGCGTTCTGCGGCCTGTCTTACGCTCAAGCATATCTTACCATTGTTATTGTTATCCACTCCACGCCATTCCAGCCTCAGCCAAGGGTAGAGTGCCTGCGCCGTTGACGAGAGGGCACGCCAGGCGGGTTCCTCCATCATATTGCGGACTAGCTTGGTCCAGTGCTCGACACGTCTCTCATTTTGCCTGTCACGCCCCATTTGACTCCCCTTTTTGCGCAAGCTCGGCAAGCGCGGTTAGAATGTCGGGGAGAAGGGCGGCGTTGAACGCCACCCCCTTTTGTGTCGGATGCTTTTCTCCGTCTTTCGCAAGATACCAGACGCGGAGATTGACAACGTCGCGGCCCATGTACTCTCCACGAGATACGTGGATTTCCTCTTGGGCGTTTTTCTGAACCACAACACTCATGACTGGGCCTCCCCGTAGTGCAGGGCAGCTATTAGGCGAGCTGCGGCCTCTGAGAGGCCATGCTTGCGGCGCAGGGCGAGTATCTGGAGGTCACGGGTTCTCATGAGCGCACCTCCTGCCTTTCGATACGGGTCACTTTGTCCTTCAGCACATAGACGCCGTAGCGCGCGCGCCCGGTCGTGGGGTCATTGCTGTACCATTCGGTCTCGATGTTGAGGCCCTGTTCATCGCGCAGTTCCATCGCATAGTGCGACAACCGGCAAGGGCTGGCGCAATACATGGGGCGCTCAATTAAACCATCCAAGATGCGGCGCTTGTTCTTAGCAACGTGAATGGTGCGGGTTTCGCCGCTGTCGTCTTTGACCTCATATGCCGCCGTTTCGATCCGGTGAGGCAGGTCCATCCATTTCAGTACCCAACGCGTGTTTTTTGGCGGGCGTTCAGCGTTTAGTTTGTTGATACTTAAAGTATTCATTTCCGCATTTCCTTTCAGGTTGAAAGGCAACGGGGTTCGGACTATTCTTGGGTTGCTAAACTAGAAGAATTGACCTCTGCCCGTGCCAGTTGCGGGTGGAGGTTTCATTTAGGCGGCGCTCGGTTCGACCCGGTTTGCGCTTAGCCAATCAATTAAGTCTTTGCCGCTGTATAGGATACGGCTGCCAGACTTGATGTATGCCGGGCCTTTGCCACTGCTGCGCCATTGCGCGAGCGTTTGACGCTTTGCTATGCCCTCAAGTTCGGGCGAGTTGGGCGAATAAAGTGTATTGGGGTCAATCGCCATTTCCTGCTCCTTCGAGTTGGTGGTACATCTTTGGCACCATCAGGAAATCACGGAATATCTATATTTAACAGATAGATAAGTTTCCAAAAGCCCCCGAACTGTATTGGGGTTGTGGCAAACTTTATTGGTGAATCTTTTTGGAAACTATTTTGGTAAGTCTCTGCCGCTTACAACATCTAACGAATGCAAACTTTGAACACAGCGGCCAGATTCCGCTTCACGCTACTGACGCTTGGTGCCTTTTTTCCAGTGCTTTCGACATAAGCGATGACGTCATACGCCGCTTTGTCTTCGTTAGGTAAGCTCTCGCCTGCGGCATGCTTTGCAAGCACATAGTCGGAAAGTTCTTTCCAATCGGCGGCAGGCGGTCGACCCAGTCTCTTGGAAACGTTGCCTACTGCTCTGTCATTATCGACTATGAAGGACGAACCAAACCGTGTGACGTGGAGTGGTCGAGGTTCACCAAGCGGAGTAATCCCGATTACTTCGTTTAATCGGGTCCGCAGACTATACCATCCATTTTTTGCGGGTGTCTGGTTGGATCGCCAATCCATCATTAGTGGAATTTCTTTAGGGTCGATGGGCTGAAATGGGGTAGCCTCCATAAATCCACTAAGTTTTTGGCCAGGACTCAGACTTTCTAGATACTTATCGTAATCTTCTTTGCTCCGCCCCTCAATCAGGAGTAGGCCCGCGGCGACTTTCTGATAAACTTGAGCCCATGCGTTGTCCCAAACGTATTCGAACTGCGATTCAAAGTCAGTTACCGTTCTTTTCCTCTGTTCAATTTGTTTAAGAGCGGTGTCTAGTCGCGCCAGTTCTTCTTTACGGTCGGGTAGTTCTTCAATCTCGCGCCGGACTTTCTGTAATTTTTCATAGGGATCCCATTCCGGCATCTCTGTTACCGCGTCTTGGTATTCAGAAGAATAACTGACATTGTGGCATTGAGCTTCGCTTTCCGTGATCCAGCTTCGGTGCGGGGGTGGGGCATTAGGTTGTGTCAATAGCCCTTCTATTGAGGCAAATCGACTATCCTCACCGTGTTTGTCGTTGTGAGCGATTGGCAATCGCCCAAAGGCAACCCATTCAATTGCTTCCGAAAGATAGCAGTAGTCCGGAGTATCTGCTTCTACCAAAATAAGCACTTATGCCTTCCTTTCGTGAACACGCGCTGCAATCTCTGCCCGTACTAGGTGGTTATTAGTCGACGCTGCGAGGACCTCGAGTGCATCACTTTTTTCACTACGATATGTCGCGCGGTCATAGATTGCCGTGACGCTACTGTCAGAGTGACCCAATACACGCTCAACGATGAAACGATTTGCCTTTCCGACTTCGTTGCCAGTTGTCATAAGCGTGGCCGCCGTTCGCCTGATATCGTGAAATCGCCAATCAGAAGTACCGGAGGCTTTCTGCAACTTTGTCTTCAGCTTCGACCCGGGCCAGATTGGTTTTTCCCCGGTCGTGGTGAACACATAATCACCACGCCGCTTTATACTGGATATCAGCGCCGCGAGGGATTTTGACAGCGGAACCTCATGGGACGTCGCGCTGGCCGTACGCGTGGCCTTTATCTTATCCCTCGGAATGGTCCAAACATCGCCATGTATCTCGTCGTAGCGCATTTGTGCGACATTGCTGATCCGCTGAGCGCTAAGCATTAGTGCTTGCGTAAATGGACCGAACGGATAGGGCATTTCACATGCCGTGGCATAGAGTGCTGCCCATTCATCAATTGAAAGAACGCGATCCCGAGAACCGGCCTTCGCGCCAACCTTGAGCTTTTCCCAAGGATTGCCCTTTATCATCTGTTCCTCGGCGCACCATGCCAAGAACGGGCGCATATAGCTCACCACTGCGCCAGCGCGGATAGGGGATGAATTCTTGCTGACGTAGGTTCTAAGGTCTCGCCCATGCTGAAACGAAAGGTCCGCTGCTCGGACTTGGCCGACGCGATCCTTTACCCAGATATCCCAGACAGATTGTATGTCGTGCCACGTGCGCAGCTCATCTTCGCGAGCAGCCTTGTAGGCGTCAAACAGGTCGGCCACCGTTTTCACACCGGCGTCAAAGCGCATCGTATGGGCTTGCTCTTTAGCTTCCTCTGCCAGCTTTCGCGCTTCCTTCACGGGAACATGTGGAAACGTGCCTAGTCGCTCTCTCTGGCGGCGCTTGCCACGTGAAATCACAACCTCCCAGACTTTTTGTCCCCGCTTGCCTACCCGCAGCACCAACCCCCGCACAATTTCGTCGCGTACCTCGTACCCCTTGTCCTTGGCCTTAAGGTCTGCCGCTTTGCGTTCGTTCAATCGGATCTTCATTTTTTCGTGCGTTTTTTGTGCGTTTTTTGTGCGTTTTGTGCGTTAGGTGGTGATACTTCCGAATATACTGGGTTAAATAATTCTTTCAATTACATATGATTACATATGTAGATGTATCCTCGGATATTTAAGACCCACGAACTCCAAAACCGTAGGTCGCGGGTTCGAACCCTGCTGCCCCTGCCATTCTCCAGGAAATCAGTACCGAACACGTGGATTGCGTCCTTGGCATTCCGCGTTGCCTAACCAGGATTTTAGTTTTTTCGGAACATGCGTATCATAATGCTCTGACGTAAAAAGTTTTTGAGATTTGCCCGGGGTGATCAATGCGCATTTTGTTCAAGCAGGGTTTAGTAGCGTTCTGGTGCTTGTGGTGGGCCATTGCATTTTTAACGGATTTCATTGGTGGGCTGGAATTATTGGGTTGGACCTCAACCCCTTGGTTTGACGGTCACAACTATCCGTTTCTTGAAAAGACGCTGGAGCCATTCGGCGCAACCACCGCAGTCGATATCGCGTTGTTTGTTGGAATCATCCTGTGGGCTTTGCTATCCGCAGCACTGTTTTTTTTCACCGCGATCACGCCCTATACGCAAAAAGACGTTTGGATGAAGCGTATGGATATCGCTTTCGTCGTATCATTAGGCCTCTGGCTTGCTTTCTTTTTGTCGGATCAGGTGGTCATGAATTTTGATCTGGAAGAAAACCATATGGTGCAGGGTGGATTTCAGCTGCTGTGCTATCTGGCGATCCACATCCTGCCGGATTGAGTGGCCAATCTTGGTGGCCGAACGTAGGTTGCGCCCGATCATGACGCTTATTTGAGGATGTCATGACGGGCGCATCATTGCACAGGGTTCAGAGCTTAACCGCCAAAGTGATGCCGGTAGACCATCTCTTGCAAATCCCCCCGGCAATAACCGAGTTCTTTGAGCTCTCGCTCGGACATCATGTCGATTTCACGTTGCTGTCTTTTGTACAGCGCTTTCTTTTCGCGTTTTGCCTTCCGGTCCTCGGCGGACGCAAAGAGATTGGAAAAGAGACCCTTCCCGGTGATGTAGTCTGCATAGGCCATCATAGCACCCTCCTTTGCTTGATCGGCTGTTTCTAAAGGAGAGATTGGTAGTGCGACTGAACCCCGCCTGAGCGTGAAGTTAAGGTTTCTTTAGGCCTGATCCGGATCAGCGATGGGCCGATTTGGTGAAAGCTTGGTTTCCTAAGGCGACGGAATGACATAATGTCCGGCTCACCACGGACACGCGTAAGAGGACACATGTCGCGCTTTGATGGATACTTCCTGCGGCAATTGCTGATTCTGTTCGGCTTTTTCACCCTGGTTCTGGTCGGCGTGTTCTGGATCACGCGGTCCGTCAGCCTGTTTGACCGGGTTATCAGCGGCGGCCAATCAGCCATGGTTTTTCTGGAATTTACCGCGCTGACTCTGCCGACGCTGATCCGTACGGTGATGCCGATGGCGGTGTTCGCTGCGGCAGTCTACGCCACCAATCGCCTGAGCCGGGAAAGCGAGATGACTGTGATGTTGGCAACCGGTTCCAGCCCGTGGCGATTGTCGCGCGCCGTCTTCCTGTTCGGGCTTGTGGCTGGTCTGATGATGGCAGTCATAAGCGTCTTTTTGCGCCCGGCTTCGGTTGAACAGCTTGAACAACGCCAGGCTGAGGTGGCCGGAGACGTGACCGCGCAGCTGCTGAACGAAGGAGAGTTTCTGCATCCTGCCGACGAAGTTACGGTCTATATCGGCGATATCGATCTGGACGGCACGTTATCAGAGGTATTTGTGTCGGACCGTCGGGATAACCTAAACCCGGTCAGCTACTCTTCGGCGACGGCCTATCTGGTCAATAATGAGACAGGCGTTCATCTTGTGATGTTGGACGGGGTTGCATTGCGTTTGGATCAGCAAGGCAGAACGCTGTCTTCGACCCTTTTTGCGGATGCGTCCTATGACATTTCTGCGCTCACAGATACGGGCACTATCGCAGAGCGAAGCCTTGAAGCCATTCCCACGATCGAATTGCTGCGGGATCGGGATGCCATCAGTGCGGCCGACGGCTTTACCGTAGGGGAACTGACCGACGAATTGCATCAGCGCTTTTCCTGGATCGCGATTTGCATCGCGGTGGCTTTGGCCGGGTTCTCAACACTGATGTTGGGCAGCTTTTCTCGTTTTGGTTTGTGGCCGCAGATATTGGGCGCTTTTACGATACTGATCCTGCTTGAGGGTGTGCGCGGTTTTGTTTCCCCGGTTGTGATCGCCGATCCTAAGCTTTGGGTGCTGCTATACCTCCCAGCAACTATCGGCATTGCAATCTCGGGGCTGTTCCTTCTGGTCGCCGGACGACCTTTGATGGGTAGACGGAACCGCGGTGCGACGAACGCGTTACCGCAAGCCTAATCCGCCGCGCGCAGATCAGTCACGCAGGTCAAAATATCGTCGGATGTGGCGGTGCCCTTGCGGGTCACCAGGTACAACGGCAACATCAGATCGATTGCTCCGTCCACCGGGACCAAATCGCCGGATTGCAGGTGATCGCGAATGACATATTCCGGAAAGTATCCAGTCCCACCCCGCCGTAGAACATAGCGCAGCGCCATCAGGCAGTTACCCAGAAACACTGTCTGTCCTGCCGCTTGCCGCGCGGTGGAACGGACGTGGTCCTGATAAAGCTCTCCTAACTCCAGATTGACAAAGACCGGATCGTCCGACGCTAGGGTTTCAACAAGTACCAATCGTTCCGCGTTCAACTCATGTGACTGTATGCGCGGGTCTTTGGGCTGTTCATGGGTTAGGGCTGCATCCAGAACATGGGTGGCAACCGCATCGACCATATTCAGGTCGTGATCATAGTTCAGCGTCAGCAGCAACTGACCAAAGCGCTGTTCAAACTGTACAGCAAGATCGACGAGCAGGGGATCCCAGATGCTGAGCTGCGCGCCAAGGCGCAGGGCAACCCGATTCTGCGTTTGCGCTGGAAGATCACGTGAGGCAAAGGACCACAGCGACAACATCTGTTCGGCATAGGGGCGGAATTGTCGACCAAATTCGGTCAGACTGGTGCCTCCGGCGCCGCGCGTGAACAGCGATCTGCCGGTCTCCTCCTCGATCAAGCGAATGCGAGCGCTGACCGCTGTTTGGGTCACGTTGAGTTGGCGCGCGGCGGCGTGGAACCCTCCGGTTTCGGCTACACAAAGAAATGTCTCGATTGCTTTGATCTGCATATCGAAAGTATTTTTTGATTGTTATGATAAAATCAATTCATTTTTTTGACCATCGGAGTTGCTTTAGTCTGTGGCCAACCGCTTAGCCAAAGGATCGCGCCATGCTGGACAAAAGCCACAAACCCACCTGGACCAGTTTTGAAGAAGCCACAAAGGCCGACTGGGACGCCGTTATGGAGTACGAAGAGGCGTACAACGCCGCTCTGCCCGACCGGATTCTGGACGCAATCCGGTCCTTGGATGAGGACTGGACGCCCTATCCGGTCAATCGCTACCAGCACAGCTTGCAGGCCGCCACGCGCGCATATGAGGATGGCGCGGATGAGGAATTGGTGGTTGCTGCGCTGATCCACGACACCGGCGATATCCTGTCGCCCTATAACCACGGTGAGCTGTCGGCGGCGATGATGAAACCCTATGTCAGCGAAAAGACATATTGGATCTTGAAACATCACTGCGTGTTTCAGGGCTACTACTACAACCACCATCTGGGCGGCGACCGCAACGCCCGCTATAAGTACCGCGACAGCCCCTATTGGGAAGACTGCCGCTATTTCTGCCATGAATACGATCAGAAGGCGTTCGACCCGGATTATCCGACCAAACCTCTTGCGTTCTTTGAGCCCATGCTGCGCCGAGTTCTGAACAAGGGCGAAGGCCACATGGAACTGAACGAAACCTCCGAAGTTTAACAGGCGGCCATCAGGCGATAGACGATCTGCGCGGCGGTAAAGTCCCAGGCGGCATTGCCGTCCGGGGCCAGTTCAACCACGTCGAAGCCCACGCATTTGCGGCCCTTTAACGCATGCTCCACCAGCCGCAGCGCCTGATAATAGCCCAGCCCGCCGGGCACCGGAGTGCCGGTGGCGGGCATTTGGGACGGGTCCAGACCGTCGACGTCAAAGCTGACATAGACCAGCTCGGGGAAATTCTCGGGCAGGTCGACGGCGTGGATGTTGCCGGTTACCAGTTCCTCGGCATCCACGTGGAAGACGTGGTTTCTCAGGCGGCTTTTGGCTTCTTCTGTAGAAAACGCACGAACGCCGAATTGGGCGAGGCGAACGCCTTCTTCAGCTAACAGGTGCATGACCGACGCGTGCGAGTGTTTTTCGCCCTGAT
Organism: Ruegeria sp. AA6; assembly: GCF_056542865.1. Taxonomy (NCBI): domain Bacteria; kingdom Pseudomonadati; phylum Pseudomonadota; class Alphaproteobacteria; order Rhodobacterales; family Roseobacteraceae; genus Ruegeria; species Ruegeria sp. AA6. The sequence goes on along the minus strand of NZ_JBQGAN010000028.1, from coordinate 13,815 downwards.
AGGCGTTGCGCAGGTCGGCATGGGCGTCAATCTGGACGATGCCAATCGGTTGGTTCAAGGCGCGTGCTACACCCATCACCGCGCCATAACTGAGTGAGTGTTCGCCGCCTAAGGTCACAGGTACTTTGCCTGCACGCACAGCGGCCTCGGTGCGTTGGGCAAGGCGTTCCATGATTTCAGGCAATGCGGCGTCACAATCCAAGGGTTCTTCGGTAAAGATGCCTTCGACGCAAGGTTCAGCGTGCCCGGTGATGCGTTCCAGCTCGTTGCTGGCCGCGATGATCGCCTCGGGGCCCTTGGCGGTGCCAGACCCATATGAAACGGTGCGTTCCAGCGGCACGGGGATCACGCGGAACCGGGCGTCTTCGGTCCGCTCAGCAGCCGTCAGTTCACTGTCGAGGAATATGCTCATGAGAGTCTGTCCTTAAAGTCGTCATAGCTGAACTGTTTGATGATTTTCAGCTCGTCTGTTTCGCTGTTCCACAGGGCGATGGTGGGCAGGGGGACACCGTTGAACGTGTTGGTTTTGACCATCGAGTAATGTGCTTGATCGAGGAAAGCGAAGCGCTGGCCGATCTCAAGCGGCTGGTCCCATGTGTAGTCGCCGATCACGTCACCGGCCAGACAGGACGGGCCGCCAAGGCGATAGGTATGGCCGGCCTCGGCCTCGTCCATCAGGGCGGGGCGATAGGGGGCTTCGATCACGTCAGGCATATGGCAGGTGGCAGAGATATCAGTGATGGCGAGGTTCATGCCATTGGTGGGCAGGTCGAGGATTTCGCCGACCAGAATACCTGCGTCCAGAGCAACGGCTTCACCGGGTTCGAGATAGACATCGATGCCGTATGTTTCGCGGATGGTTTTGATGAAGGACACGAGACCGTCGCGGTCGTAATCGTCGCGGGTGATGTGATGCCCCCCACCAAAGTTCAGCCACTTCAGCTGGCCTATGAAAGGTTTGAGCTTTGGTTCGACAGCTTCCCATGTGCGGTGAAGGGGTTCGAACCCTTGTTCGCAAAGGGTGTGCATATGCAACCCGTCCACGCCGGTCAGAGCCTCGGCGGTCAGTTGGCTTACGGGTGTGCCAAGGCGCGAGCACGGAGCGCAGGGGTCGTATTTGGCAACTTCGCCTTCGGAATGTTCCGGGTTGATACGCAGGCCGACTTGTACGCCCGCGGCTTGGGCTTTGGTGAGGAAGCGATCCTTTTGGGCGGGCGAATTGAAGATGATGTGGTCGGACAGAGACAGAATTTCGTCCATGTCGGAGTCTTTGTACCCTGCGCAGAAGGTGGCGACCTCACCACCATATTCTTCGCGGCCAAGCCGGGCCTCGTAGATGCCACTGGCGCAGGTGCCGCCGAGGTGCTGGCGTACCAATGGGGCCAGCGAGAACATCGAAAACGCCTTGAGCGCGCTGAGCACATGCGCCCCGGATCGGGTGCCGATGTCAGCAAGGATTGTCAGGTTGCGCTCGACCGATTTTTCATCGACCAAGAAGCAAGGGGTTGGCACGCGGCTCAGGTCGAAGTCGCGGAAGGCTCCGGCGTCGCCAGCTTGTGTGGTCATCATGTCGGACATACCGGCGTCTCCGTTTAGTGGAGAGGCCGGGGGCTCTGCCCCCGGACCCCCGAGGTATTTATAGCCAGATGAAGCTAAAGCGGATCAGAATTCGACCGGACCGTCGAGTTCGTGGACCTGCCACGGCAGGCCGTGGGTGTTCAGCATGTCCATGAAGTCATCCGGGTCCAGCTGTTCCATGTTCCACACACCCGGCTCAGTCCAATTGCCTTTCAGCACCTGTGCCGCGCCGATCATCGCAGGGACGCCGGTGGTGTAGCTGACAGCTTGGCTGCCGACCTCGGCGTAGCATTCTTCGTGGTCGCAGATGTTGTAGATGTAATAGGTCTTCTCGCCTGAGCCGTCCTTGGCCTGACCCGTGGCGATGTCGCCGATGCAAGCTTTGCCCTTGGTTTCCGCGCCCAGATCACCGGGATCAGGCAGCAGGGTTTTAAGGAACTGGATCGGGATGATTTCCTTGCCGTCATGCATCACCGGGTCGATGCGGGTCATGCCCACATTCTCCAGCACCTTGGCGTGGGTGATATAGGCGTCGCCGAAGGTCATCCAGAAGCGGGCGCGCTCGATCTCGGGGAAGTGGGTGCTGAGCGACTCCAGTTCCTCGTGATACATCAGGTACATGTTCTTGGGGCCGATGGCGGGGAAGTCGAACTCGACCTTATGGGTCATGGCGGGGGAGTGTTTCCACTCGCCACCTTCCCAGTGGCGCACTTCTGCCAGCACTTCGCGCAGGTTGATTTCCGGGTTGAAGTTGGTGGCGAATTCCTGATCGTTGCTGCCGCCATTTGCGTCCAACACGTCGATCTGTCGGATCGTGTCCAGCTTGTGCTTCTTCAGCCATTTGGCGAAGACGCTGGTCACGCCCGGGTCAAAGCCCGAGCCGAGGATGGCTGTCAGGCCAGCCTCTTTGAACCGCTCCTGATAAGCCCACTGCCAGTGGTATTCGAACTTGGCCTCGTCCTCGGGCTCGTAGTTTGCGGTGTCGAGGTAGTGAATACCCGCCTCAAGGCACGCATCCATCAGCACCAGATCCTGATAAGGTAGAGCGAGGTTCACTAGGATCTCCGCTCCTGTTTCCTTGATCAGCTTGACTGTGTCTTCGACCTTATAGGCATCGAGTTCGGCTGTGGCGATATCAACACCTACACGCTCTTTCACCGCTTTGGCGATGGCGTCGCATTTCGATTTCGTCCGGCTGGCCAGGGTGATTTCGGTGAATATGTCCGAATTCATTGCCATCTTGTGCACGGCAGCGTGGGATACGCCGCCCGCGCCGACAACCAGTGTTTTGCCACTCAAAGTTCCCATGGGGGTAATCTCCTCTCTGGGGTTATTCGTAATAGGTGTAGCCGTTGATCGAGTCGCGATAAGCGCTCATCAGGGTTTTGCGGTCTTTGGCTTGCAGAGTACCGGTCGAAATCGCCTCGTCCACCATTTTGCGGAAGGCGGCGACGCAATCCTGCGGGTCGAATTCCACGTAAGACAGGACTTCAGAAATCGTGTCGCCCTCTTGTTCGTGCAGCAGGTCAAAGCCGCCATCGGCGCGCAGGTCGATGGTGACCACGTTGGTGTCGCCGAACAGGTTGTGAAGATCCCCCAGCGTTTCCTGATAGGCGCCGACGAAGAAGACGCCCATCAGGTATTCCTGGTCTTCGGGCAGGGAATGTACCGGCAGGCTGGGCGAGACGCCATCGGCCAGAATGAACCGGTCGATCTTGCCGTCGCTGTCACAGGTTATGTCAGACAGCACCGCGCGGCGGTCGGGGGTCTGGTTCAGCCCCTGTAGCGGCACGATGGGATGCAACTGGTCAATGGCCCAGACATCGGGCAGGGATTGGAACAATGAAAAGTTGCAGTGGTAGATATCGGCCACCTTCTCAAGCTGCTCGTCGACATCTGTGTCCAGCTCATCGCTTGCAGCCAGTGCCTTGAGACGGGCCATGAGCGACAGGTAGATGCGCTCGGCGCGGGCCATCTGGCGCAGGTCTACGTAACCTCGGCGGAATAGGGCGCGTAGCTCGTTTCGGTAGAACGTGGCGTCGTTCCAGCATTCCTGCAGGCGGTCGCTGGAGAGGTACCCGTTGACCGCGGCGAGGTCTGAAACCAAATGGTGATCGTCGGGTTCAACCTCGGGGGCGTCGGGCGCATCATAGAGGGTGCTTTCGAGCACGTTGAACACGAGCATCGAAGAGGTCGCTACCACGGCGCGCCCGCTTTCGGTTACCAGCGTGGGGTGGTCGATCTCGGCCTCATCCATGGCGTAGGCCACGGTTTCGACCACGTTGGCGCAGTACTCTTCGACTGTGTAGTTGATCGAGTTTTCTGCCGCCTTTTTTTCACCCGTGTAGTCCACCCCCATGCCACCGCCGAGGTCCAGGTGGGTCAGCGGTACGCCTTCACGGGTGAGTTCGGTATAGTACCGGCAAGCCTCGCCGACCGCGCGGCGCACATCGTTGACGTCCTGTACCTGGCTGCCCAGATGCGAATGCTGAAGCTTGAGACAATGCAACAACCCTGCCGCCTGCAATTTGTCCACTGTCGCGACCAGTTGGTCGGTGTTCATGCCAAAGGCTGAACGGTCGCCTGAGCTTTCTTCCCATTTGCCGCTGATCTGGTTGGTCAGTTTCACCCGCACGCCGATCAGGGGTTCGATGCCCAGCTCGTTATAAACCTCGATCACCGTGTCGGCCTCTTTCGGGCTTTCCAGCACGATGACGGTGTTGAAGCCGATCTTGCGGCTAAGGATAGCGAGCTGAATGAACTCGGCATCCTTGACGCCATTGCAGACGATCAGCGCTTCGGGGGCCAAACGGTGGGCCAAGGCGACCACCAGTTCGGGTTTCGATCCGGCCTCAAGCCCGTAGTTGTACTTCTTCCCGAACTCGACGATACGGTCAACCACCTGCGCCTGCTGGTTCACCTTGATCGGAAAAACACCGCGATAGGGGCCTTTGTAGCCCACGCGCGCGATGGCATCGGCGAAGCTTTCGTTCAGGTGGGCAATCTCGTGTTCCAGGTAGGATGTCACCCGCAAGACCATCGGGGCCTTGATGCCCCGGTCATCCAGATCGCTGAGGATGCCCGGCAGGCTGATTGCCGCCGCCTCTGGCACCAGAGGATTGCGCAGACCGATCTCGCCCTGCTCCGTCACCTCAACGAGGCCTTTGCCCCATTTCTCAACCCCGTAGATGGAATGCGGTGCGTCGGGCGTCTGTTTCAATCAAGTCAGTCCTTAACGTAGGGGTGCCAGTTTAGCGCCCGCAAATACGGCAGCAGTTTGATTCTTCCAAGTGTAATCTATGTGACGGGGATTGCCGAATTTATACAAAAGTATGAATTGGGATTAGATGATTGTCCCACTGGCAGTCCGGTCGGGCGGAAACGCGCGCCTTTGGGGCCAGTTCGCCGACAACCCCGGTGCCGGTGGTAAAGACGAAGCCATTGGGTCCAGAGGCCAGACCGCAGACGTCTTCAAGTTGGAAAACGCCTGTCCATCGCCCATCTGCAACGTCGAACCGGTGCAGCGCATTGCCACGCGGGCAGGTGATCGCGACGGAGGTTCCCTCACCGGAAAAGGCGATGCTGCCTGCATAGCCTTGCAGGGTGCTCTGTTCAACGTCCGGCGCAGACAGTAAGCGCGGGGTTTTTCCCCTGTGGTGCAGACCCATCAGAGGTGGGTGTTGCGACTTTTCTCCTTGCCATTGCATTGCGAACGCTATCAGCCCGTCGGGACGCACGGCCAGATGGCGGATCGAGTTCTTGTGCAGGCTGTGCGGCAGTTCCACCTGTTCCAGAACCTTGCCTGTCAAATCCAGATAAGACAGGCGCGGTTGCATCGTTGGCAGGTTCAGCTTGGTGCGGCCCATGTCGGGGTGGGTTTCGATCCCTCCATTGGCGATGATCAGAGACTGACCATCGGGCATCACTCGCATGTCATGGGGACCAATTCCGCCCGAAGGAAACTCGCCCAGACGTGAGTAATTGGTTGTGTCCCAAACGCCGATCACGCCGTCCCCGGCCTCATAGTCGTTTTCGGTTGTAAACAGCCGTGTGCCATCGGAAGAAAACACGCCGTGGCCATAGAAGTGACGGCCCTCGGGGGCGTCTAACCGTTTGATCTCGGTCCCCGTTGCGCAGTCAATGACCGTCGCGAAAGTGCCGGGTCGACGGGCAAAGGCCACGGCCTGCGCAAGATGGGGATGGGCTGCCGCCGCGTGACCACGGGCGGGCAAGGGGCGTGAAAACAGGATGTCACCACCCGCGGTCAGTCCTGCCAGCCGGTAGCTGCCATCGGGGAACAGGGCCGCTGCAAGATAGTCCGGCGCACCAACCGCTGCCCAGCCTCGTACAGGAGTAAGGCTGGCGGCAAACAGGCCGGTCAGAAACTGGCGGCGGCTGGGCATGGGTCAGTCTCCGTCAAGCGAGTTGAAACCGGCGCTGATGCCCAGCGTCGGCCCAAGCTTGGTCGCGGCAATCATGCGGATATCGTTGATCGACTGTTGCAGAGCTTCGACCCGGAACCGGCCCTCGGGCGTGGCTACGCCAGCCAGTGTCGGATCGTCCAGTGACCGTGCCCGTGTGATGGCCTTGTCGAAGGCGGTATCCAGATCGGTGGCAATTTCGGGGTGGTTCGCCGACAGGTGCGCCGCCAGATCGCGCAGGGCGATCAGGGACAATTCCACATGGTGCATCGAGCGTTCGGAGCGCCGCGCCTCGGCCCGATTGGGGCGGGGGCGGTCGAGCGTGCCCATCGGACGGCCAAGGCGTGTGTCACCGGTGAATTCCAGCCCGGTTATCAGGGCTTTGTAAAGTTCCTGAATGGCTTCGTCGCCGGACCGATAGGGGCTGTTCTCACCCGGTTGTGTCAGAGCCAGCGCATAGGTTCGCCAATCCGCGTCCATCGCACGCGCGTTCCCGTCAATATCAACAGTCATGGCCTGTATCAAAGCGCAGCGATAGGTAGCGCTGCCCTGATCCGCAAAGCGCGGTTCGTAAAGCATCTGTTCCAGCGCAAAGAAGCCCCGACTTGCGATGGATGTCTCGGCAAATTCTTCTGGGGATTCGACGGCCGCGTCTTCGGCTGCAAGCATGCCGGTCAGCGCCTTGGAGGTGAAGCCTTTGGTATCCGGCCAGAAGGCCAGTGCAAATGCGCGGTCATCAACCTCGGACGGGCCAAAGCGTAGGTGGCTAACCGAAATCCAGTCGTCAAAGGCCGCATGATAGGCCGCACGCAACTCGGGCGAGCCAGCGGTGCATTCGGATTGCGCGGCCTGCCTTAAAGCTTTGGTCGCGTCAGACAGGGCGGCGAAACCGGGCAGGATGTGCTTTTCGACAGCATCCGACAGGATTGGTTCGCGGTCTTGCGCCAGCGCAAAGAATGGCAGGGTCAAAGCAACGGCATAGGCAAGGGTACGCATAAATCAGAGACTTTCCAGAAAACGGATCAAAGCGTCCCGATCCGGCTTGGGCATGGCAACGACGGTATCGCGGACCGCCTGCGCTTCGCCGCCGTGCCAGAGGACGGCTTCCAACAGCGATTGCGCGCGACCGTCGTGCAGAAATTGCGTATGGCCCGAGACTTGTTCGGTCAGCCCAATCCCCCATAGCGGCGGTGTGCGCCATTCGCGCCCGGTTGCGCGGGCTTCGGGGCGATTGTCGGCCAGCCCTTCGCCCATGTCATGCAGCAAAAGGTCAGAATATGGCCAGATCAGTTGAAAACTGTGCTCTGGCCGATCCTGCATGCGGTGGGTGACAAACGACGGCGTGTGGCACGAGGCGCAGCCAGTGTCGTGGAACACCTGTTTGCCGCGCAGGACCTGTGGGTCGTCAACATCGCGCCGCGCCGGAACGCCTAGATTGCGGCTGTAGAAGGCAACAAGGTCCATGCCGATCTGGTCGATCTCGAACACTCGGTCATCGCCGTCGCCATGCGGGGCGTTTACACAATCAGTCTGCGCCTGGGTGCAGTCACCGTGGGCCGCAGGGTAAAGCGGACTTGAGATGCCAATATCGCCCGCAAAGGCTGCTGCTGATTGCTCCATGATCGTGGGCATTCCGGCCTTGTGCCCGAACCGGCCCATCATCGGTGCGCCATGTTCTATCGCCCATACAATGTTCGGACGGCCAGAAATGCCGTCACCGTCCGTATCGTCGGGGTCCGCGTTGGCCAAAAGATCCTCGACCGGGATCGCTTCAAGCAAGCCAAGGCCAATCATCTGCGGTGCCACGCGCGGGCTGAGCATGGCGTCCGGGTGTAGTGGCCCGTAGCCAAGGTCAGTTGCAGCGTATGTCGGTCTGCGCAGGGTGACAGTTTCACCGCCCGAAAGGGCGACCCGTACGTCTTCGTACGCGATGTCCAGCCGGTATTCTGCCGGATGACCTGGCAGCGCCAGATCCTGCATCTGGCCTCCGTAATTCGGGTCGGGCTGGGTTGCGATGTAGTCCTCGATCTCATCATACCCTTCGCCAACGGGGATCGAGACCCGAAGAAACATCGAGATCGCGTTGTCATCCGGCCCGTTGGGTGTATGCCCGCGCCCGTCCTTAATGTGGCAGCGTTGGCATGAGCGTGCGTTATAGAGCGGCCCAAGACCGTCTGAGGCCAATGTCGAAGCCGGAGAAGATACCCAAATTTTCTTGAACAAGCCGTTGCCGACCTTGAAATCCAATTCCTGCTCGAAACTCAGGTTGCCCGAGGGCTGCGAAAACGCATCCGCGTCGTTGCGTACCCGAACGGTGGCTGCCCCGGCAGACAACTCTTCGAACGGCTGAGGTGCGCTGAAATCCAGAGGCACAGCGGTCACGGCCGTAACACGGGCACGTTCATCGTCGGTGCGAGGGGTTATGTGAAGATGCAGGTCCTGCAGTTCATCTGACAGGGAGGGGGTGGCCACACATGTGGCCACCATGAGCGCCAGAAGGTTATTCCTCGGCGTCCATTTTCGCGGCGTTGAGTTGCGCATAATTGGCTTCGCCAATCCTTTCATACAGATCAAGCTGCGTTTCGAGGAAGTCGATATGGCCTTCTTCATCGCTGATCAATTCCTCAAACAGCGACATCGAGACATAGTCGCCAGCCTCGCGGCAGTATTCCCGGGCTTCGACGTACAGCGTGCGCGCGTCTATTTCCGCCGCCAGATCGCATTCGAGTGTTTCCTTGGGGTTCTGACCAATTCTCAGTGGATCGAGTTTTTGCAGGTTGGGGTGGCCTTCCAGAAAAATGATCCGCTCGATCAGCTTGTCCGCGTGGCCCATCTCCTCGATGCTTTCCTCGCGGCTTTTCTTGGCCATATGGGCCAGGCCCCAGTCCTCTTGCAAGCGGTAGTGAAGCCAATACTGGCTGACGGCCGTCAGCTCATGCCGCAGAGATTTGTTGAGATATTCGATGACCTTGGGATCGCCCTTCATCTGCTTTCTCCTGAGTTTCTCCGGTGCGTAACGCACGGAGCTGCATGGGTACTTCCAGATTATCGTTCGATCTCATTGTGTCCAGAAAAAGAGGCATGCATCCGCCACAATCCGCTGATTTTCCAAGGGCATGGTAAATCTTGCCGGGGGTGACGATCGCTTGTGAATCCGATGTTCGTATCCAGTCGATTACGGCGCGGATATCATGGTCCGTTATGTTTGTGCAGTGGCAGACGATCATGGCGATTCGATACTCGATAGATTTCCTACTTATTTAGTTGGTTATTTTGATCAGGTCCAGCCAATAGTCAAAATTCGGCGCAATCAAGCTTGCCAGAGGCGTGAAATTGCGCACGCCTCCGGCCTCGTTTTTGCTTAATGGAAGACAGCGTCAGGGTTATCCAGGCTGTCGGACCCTTCAAAGTATATCTGATCTAGGTCCAGCGCGGTTACGATGCGTTCGATGGTTTTGGTCTGGTCAACCAAGCCGTTTACACCGCCCATGATCAGAAGTTCGCCACCTTCGTTGCCGCGTTCCAGCATCTGGTCATAGGCGAAACCGGCCTCGGCGGTGGATTTTAAGCGACCCAGGGCCTGCATGGTGTTGGCCAGTTTGACCTTCATCTCGACGTCCAGCGACGGGTCCGTTGCGATGACCAGGTCCGACAGCGATGCGCCGGAAACCGGGGTGCCGTCAATACGGGTGTAGCTACCCAGATAGACATTCTGAATACCCAAACCATCGTAATAGTGGCTGTTGTGGGTGTTGTCCGAGAAGCAGTCATGCTCTTCCTCGGGGTCATTCAGCATTAGGCCCAGGCGCATGCGCTCGCCCGCCTGTTCGCCATAGGACAGCGATCCCATGCCAGTCAGAATGGCGCTGACACCTGCGGTCTCATCCGCGGTCAAGGCAGCGCGTGCCTCGCCGCCGTCTTTCCACTGATCGGCCATCCATTCCAGATCGTTGATCAGCAACGCTGTCGCGGCGCTCAGGTATTGGGCGCGGCGGTCGCAATTGCCGTTGGTGCAGTCATCGCCCTGAACATAGTCGGAGTAAGGACGGCTGCCCGCGCCTGATCTGTGGCCATTCAAGTCCTGACCCCACAGCAGGAATTCAATGGCGTGGTATCCGGTGGCGACGTTGGCTTCAATTCCGTCGGCCTCGTGCAGGGTTTCACCCAGCAGTTCCGGCGTGATTTCGCTGGCGTCGATGGTCTTCCTCGACAGATCGAAGCTTGGGTTGGCGATGACGTTCAGCGCTGCGAATTCGTTTTCATCGGTCGGACCGCCGTACGTCGCGTCGACATAGTCGATGAGACCTTCGTCCAGCGGCCAAGCGTTCACTTTGCCCTCCCAGTCGTCAACGATGGCATTGCCGAAGCGGTAGACCTCGGTCTGTTGGTAGGGCACACGCGCAGCGATCCACGCAGAGCGAGCTGCGTTCAGAGTGGCGTCTGAAGGCTCGGTGATCAGAGCATTTACAGCGTCTTGCAGCGCCTTCGCTGCGATCAGGCTGTCATCGTATTTCGCTTCGGCAATGTTCGCATAGGTGTTCAGAACATCCGCTTTTGAAGGGACATCACCCGCAATAGCGGAGGTTGCGATGCCCAAGGTAAGGACGCTGGTAGCGGCAAAGTAGTTGGTCATTTAGGTGACGCTTTCCTGTCAGAAACTATTTACAGGCGCCGTCGGCACGACGCTTATGGCAAATAACTGAGTGAATTACTCAATTATGTCAACCTGAGTTTTATAGTCGGGAAATATTGCGGCGCTGTTCCTCCCCATTATTGGTGGGGGGGAGCCGTCTGGTACAGCGATTGCGCGGGAATCGAATCCCTTTAAAATATGAAAGATGATTCCCAGTAGGCAATTCTTGTTGATGAGACGCGCGGCCCTCGCATTGATCCTGATCCCGGGGGGCGTATTGTCCCAAACAGAAAAAGAAATCGCGCATGTGCATGGAACAGGGCGCCTGGATGTCCTGGTTTCCGAGGCTTCGCTTTCTTTGTCGCTGGCTGTACCTGCTGTGGATATCCTTGGCTTTGAAAAACCTGCGGACAGCGATGAGGACCGGACTTTGGTTGCCAGAGCGATTTCCGATTTGTCCAAACCTCTTGACCTATTTCTGCTACCCGAAGAGGCGGCGTGTCTGACGACGGCTGCAAACGTTACGATGCAGACCGAAGGTTTGGGGCAAGGAACGGAAGCAGATCAAGAATATCACGCCGAATTTCTGGCTGATTATCAAATTGAGTGCCAAAATGTGGAAGTTGTCGAGGCAATCCGCCTTGCGTATTTCGACCACTTTCCAAAAGCCGAAAAGCTTATGATCCGTCTTGATCACACCACCGGAGTGCGGACACATGATGCCACTCGCGATGCGCCAGATCTCCCATTCTAGTTAGACTGGTGTCAGCGACATCACTGTGCGCTGTTATCGATTGCGAAAGCTCAGCATCCAAAGCAAAACGCATCAGCTCTGGTCGAACTAGAGATCAAATCTGTCATTGTTTGGGGGGGTGGTAGCGGAGGAGGGACTTGAACCCCCGACACGCGGATTATGATTCCGCTGCTCTAACCAACTGAGCTACTCCGCCATGAGTGAGAGGCGATTTAAGGGAGGGGCTGGGGCGGGTCAAGAGGGAAAAGACGGTCAAAGGCAGATTATTTTGCGCGGGAATTAGGCCGTCGCGGGCTTGGGGTTGTCGGCTTCGGCCACACGGCGGATGAAGGCGGCACAGGCGTCCGGAGCGGTGATCAATATCATGTGGCCAGCCCCCACAAGCAGCTCGTTGGTAAGTCCGAACTGTTGCATGGGATCGCCCTGCAGGTCTGGGGGCAGGATCGCGTCCTGTGAGCCGAAAAGAATTCCACCGGGCACGCTCAACCGGTCATAGCGCGCCACTTGCGCTGCGATGGAGGCATCGACACCTACAACATCCTGTGAGCCGGCAATGAAGGCAGAGGGTCTTAGACCGAGTGCGCCACCAGCGCGGTCCAAAAAGTCCGCGGGTGCCGGTTCCGGATCGAAAACGGCACCCAAGGCGTACGGTGCGGTTTTAGCAGCCAGGGGAACAGCGAGTGTGTTCGCGATCATGCTTCGCAGCCACTCTGATCGAATCTCCAACGGTTTGAAAACTTGCGGTGTGGAGGGCAACTCTTGCGTCAAAGGTGACAGCAGGGCCAGCGCCTTGGTCTTTTCAGGATGGTCCAGCGCCATAGCGAGCGCGACTGCGCCCCCTAGCGAATGCCCAACCAATACCGCATCTTCGACACCCTTGATATCCAGAAATTCCTGAATCATCCGAGCCTGCCCCGGCAGGCGGCCCAATTCGGCACTGTCGCGGGTTGAGTAACCGCATCCGGGGCGATCGACGGCTATGACGTGGTAGTCATCGGCCAGCAAATCGACCAACGCATAGGTGAAGTGCTGTAACTGCCCAGTCAGACCGTGGATCATGACGATGGCCTGTTTCGATGGATCCCCCTTCTGCACGTAGTGGATGCTACCGCCATTGACCGGGACGACGCTTCCTAATTGTGGCACCCGTTCGAGGCCTTGGCGGGTCAGTTTCCGGGTCCACAGGTTCATGCCTGCAATAAGGGCGAGGACCAACAGGGTGAGGGTTAAAATTGTGGTCATCTTCGCGGACTCCGCCATAGGTGGTCACAGGTTAGTAGTGTTCGAGGCAGGGCTGGGCCATGCCATCTTCATACTTGAATACCATGCGTGGTCGCCAAGCGCAGTTGTCCCTTGCGTATTGACGTCCTTGTCCGAACCGTTGCGACAAGTCTTCTTTGCGAAGATCGTCATCTGAAGTTGTCCGTGGAAACACTGGCACGTATATCCAAATTCGTGAAGGTTAGCGCGCACTGCAGGAATGGCGCGCGGCGCCCCCATCAGGCTCTGGCACAAGCTTTGATAGGGGCGATGAATTGCGTCACCGATCGAGCGTGAGGTGTCAGTCGGTATCATCCCGCGGTGACGCAGATGTATTGGTGGGCACCGAATTTCGCGTCTTTGCCGAGCAAAATCAACGGGCGCGTGCCCAAAAAGTCGACTGGCTTCGCAACGACCTCCTCGGGCACATCCCTACTGAACAAGTCATCGATCCAGTCGGCGTAAAACCCCGACCGCTTTTTCTTGGCAAGCATGGCAGGACTTTTTTGCGCTTGATCTGCTGGCCGTTGGCGACGGTCACTTTGGCCAGTACGGATGATAGCGTGCTATCAAGGGCGCCCTAAAGTGTGTAGATTCGCGGGACGACTTCGCTCGCCGCGACCAAAAGTTTTTCGGCGGCGGTTTTGAGGCTCAGACGCGACGCGGCAGTTTCAAAAGCAGACAAAGTGGGTAGTGGCGGGCGGTTGCAACGGTGTCTGGAAATGATGGTTCGAGAGTTGCCGTCTGCTGCAGGTGAGTGTGGCTCATCTGAGTGTTAGGACTATGCGGTTGAAGGCCGCGCGGGATGCGCAGAAGGTGTATTTGGCGCGCACGTTTATTAGGCAGTGTCGTAATTTTACAGAATGCGTCGGTTCTGACCTGATCAACGTGAAATCGTCAGTATAGGCAAGCAAACCAACAGATGCCGTGTTGTTGCGGCATGCCGAGTGCAATGCTCGGTATAGCTTTCAGGGACCTGCTCCGACGGAGGAATGGTGCGCTACACCAAGGATCGGGTCGAAGGAAAGACCAGAATTGGGATCCTGCCGTTAGGCGGGCTCAACCCAACGCATACCGTCAACACGGAGGAAAGAATGTCGGTACCCGAACCCTTTACGGATGTAGAGATAGAAACGGCGGATGCCGGTTTCTATGAAAACTACAGCGTT
>NZ_JBQGAN010000027.1:0-48315 GCF_056542865.1 Ruegeria sp. AA6 | reverse complement strand
ACAATCTCTTCGGGCTTTGGTCTCTTGTTTGCCATTCGTGGTCCTCCGTTTCCTAAACATAACGGTGGACCAGTTCAGTTGGGGAGGCCCAACAGGAAGCCTGAGCTTTGGCGCCACGGCTTCGTCGGTTTTCGACGTGTATTTCCTGACCTCCGGTGCATCCGGCGGCGACAGTGACCTGATCAACGCGACGGGTGACGCCACTATTGGCGGTACTTTGGTTCCGCAGCTGAACACGCTGCAAAGGGCCTTGCCGCTGGTTATCATCAATCCTGATGGAACTGCGGCGGATGCAGGCACGACAATCGCGGATACGGTGGTTCTGGACTATTCCATCGGTTTGAACGGCGAAACATCTGACGGCAGCTCGGTCGATCTGGTGATTACGCCGGATTACTCGACCCGGAACATGAACCCGAACCAGACCAATATCGGAAACTATATCAACCGTGTTTTGTACGGGCAGGGGGCCGCGCCACAAGGCGAACTGCTAGCGTTGATCGGCAATATGCAGAACGAAGCGGACGTCATCGCCGCAATCGACAGTCTGTCAACGGCGGGTTACGCGGCGGACGCAGTGGATGCGTACTACGGCACCCGCCTGTTTGCGGACGCACTGCACAATTGCGAGCGTTTCACCGATTATCAAGCCGGGGACGATCCGCGCAATTGTCTGTGGTTCTCAGGCGGGCGGTCTTTCTATGATCGCGAACAAACCAGCTTTTACAACGAGTTGGACATAAACAATACCAACTGGTCTGCTGGGCTTCGGTTGCCCGTTGGGAACGAGTTGTTTGCCGGTTTCGCCGTCGGTTATGACGAGATGAGCCTGCAAGACGGGTCGCAGTACAACGCGACGGGTGACCGGTTCAATTTGGGTGCGTCACTGACCAAATACACAGGCGCGTGGGAGTTCGCAGCCATGCTGTCGGCGGGGTGGTCAAATTACGACACGCTCAGTGCTGATGGGGTTCGGGGAACGCTGCCCAACGGGACCATTGTCGACACGGTTGGCGTCAGTGCGATCAAGCACAAAATGAACCATCAGAACCTGCGCCTGAGCTTTGTTTACGATCAAAGGTTCGCGTCCGGCAGTTCTTACTTGCGGCCCGAGATCGCCGTGGATGCAACGCGATTGGCGACAGAAAGCAACGGCGATGCAACGTTGTCGGGTGTCGTTCTGCAGGACGAGAGCGATATGATCTACTCGCTGACGCCCTCGTTGGAAATCGGGACTGAACAAATGCTGAGTTCAACGCAGAAACTGCGTGCAAGTTTTAGGGCCGGTGCGATCATCTCCTCACATGATACTGTTTCGGTGATGGCCGGATTTGACGGCGCAAGCACGGCAGATGGCGGGTTTGCGAACTCCAGCTTCATCGGCAACGCACATGGCCTTGTTTCAGCTCGGTTGGGACTGTTTGCATTGGACGACAGCAGCTTTATCAATCTGAGTCTGGACCACATGTTCGGAGATTCAACTGAGGCTCTGCAGGTAGGTCTCGGGCTAGGGGTACAATTCTAATAAATGAGGATCAGCAGTATGAAAAATTGGCTATGTGCCTTGGGGTTGGCGCTGGGTTCGGCGCAATCGCTTGTCGCGCAGGAAAGCACCGCGCCGCTTTGGTCGGTCAATTGCAGCAATCAGGTGAATGGGGCCGAGCTGATCTGCGAAATGACCCAAAGCATCGTTCTAAGCGAAAACAATCAGAGGTTGGCGACCGTCGCCTTTGTCAAAACGGCCGGCAAAGATGAAACTGAGGCCGTGCTGACTTTACCGTTCGGGCTGCTGTTTACCGAAGGTCTAGTGGCCAAGGTTGACGACGCACAAGTTGCCGAGCTCGCGTTTCTGACCTGCGAAGCGCAGGGCTGTTTTGCCCGTTCGCCTGTTTCGGCAGATTGGATAGCGACAATGCGCGCGGGCGCACAGTTGCGGGTCGAGGCGCAGATCGCGCTTGGTGAACCGATCACCTTTGGGTTTGACCTGACCGGCTTCAGTCAGGCAGCTGATCTTCTGCCGTAAGTGTCAGAGCGCGCGTCAGGTGATGTGAAACCCGCATTCGGGAAGAGCGCACCATTCTGAAAGCAGTTGGGCGATTTCGAGGATCGGATCGCCTGGCTCCATGTCTTCGGACCGCAGAACCGCGTGCCAGGGAACCGAAATGCCGTCTTTCGTTACACCTGCGCCGACAATACGACCTTCTTTTAGCGCTGATTGCAGCGCCCAGTTCGACAATACACTGGTGCCCAGATCCGATGCGACCAGTTCAACAATCGCTTCGGGCAATTCGACGGTGGCAGCCCATTTCGGATAACTGTCGGTAGGTCGAAACAGCAACGCGAATTCGCGATCTGGTTCCGGTACCTTGGTGTAGGTGATAAATGGCTCGCCGACGATATCAGTGCCTTCGACAAAGTCTCGCCCTGCCAGCCGGTGGTTGGGAGGCATAATGTAAAGCAGCGGATCTTCAAAGAGTTTCATACTGCTCAACCCCGCCTGTGAGACGTTCCCGGACATGATCGCGATATCCAAATGCCGGTTCAGCAACCCGCTCAACGGGTCGCTACGCGCGCCGGCCATGATCTGAATGTCGATGCCGTCGGTGCGCGATTTCATGAATTTGATGAAAGAGGGTAGCCAGCGGTAATTGCTGTAAGCCTCGACCGACAGGTGTACTACGTGCTGCACATTGGCATTCATACGCCGCACATCCTCTTCCGCGCGGCTGAGATCGGTCAGGATGCGTTCGGCGACCAAGGCCATGTAATCTGCCGCGGGGGTCCGACGCAGCTTTTTGTGCATCCGGGTGAACAGTGGCACATCCAGCCTGCGCTCGGCCTCGCGCAGGCGATGGGACAGGGCCGAGGGTGTAACCCCGAGTTTCTTGGCTGCATCGGTGATCCTACCGGTTTCGGTGATGGCCTGGATCATTTGTAGATGGCGCAGATCGAGTAGAGGTTTCATGGGGCTTCAGCCTGAAAAAAATTCACGAAATCGAAAAAAATTCGAAATTGAAATTCAGTCAATATAAATGTGAAATCGCTCCAGGTTTTCATCTGGAGCTTTCCCATGAACGTTGACGCTAAACGCGCGATCGAACAGGACAAAGCACATCACGTGCATCCGCAGTCGAATTTGCGCCAGCATGCCGAGCAAGGCCCGACCATGATTACCCATGGCAAGGGGGTGTTCATCTACGATAGCGAAGGTCGTGAGATCATCGACGGGTTTTCCGGTCTGGGTTGCGTTTCGCTGGGCTATCACAACGAACGGCTGTCCAACGCGGCGAAACGTCAGATGGATGTGCTGCCCTTTGCGCCCACTTTCTACAACCGATCACACCCGCGTGTTGCTGAATTGGGAGAGCGGCTGATCGGCATGGCCCCCGGCGATATGAATCGAGTAATGTTCCAATGCTCGGGGTCGGAAGCGAACGACACCGCGATCAAGCTGCTGTGGTACACCAACACCGCCAAGGGCGAGCCGAACCGCCGCAAGATCATCGGCCGGGTTCGCGGCTACCACGGTAACACGGTGGCGACGGTATCATTGTCGGGTCAGCCGCATATGCACGCCAAGTTCGGTCTGCCTCTGCCAGAATTCAAACATACCGAACTGCCGAACTACTATCGGTTCCATATCGACGGCGAGAGCGAGGAAGAGTTCTCGGCGAGGATGGCGGCCAAGTTCGAAGAACTGATCCTGGCCGAAGGTCCCGAAACTGTGGCGGCGTTTTTTGCCGAACCCGCCATATCGGGCGGTGGTGCGTTGATGCCGCCGGAAGGCTATTGGCAGGAAATGCAGGCAGTTCTGCGCAAGTATGACATCAAATTTCTCGCCGATGAGGTCGTCTGTGGTTTTGGCCGCACCGGCAATATGTGGGGCTCGCAGACCTGGGGGTTGGAGCCTGACATGGTCTCCTGCGCTAAGGCGCTGTCTGCGGCCTTCTTCCCGATCTCGGCCCTGATGTTTAAGGACGAGATGTATGCCGACATGCTGAAGAACTCGGACGAGGTCGGCACTTTTGGCCACGGCTATACCTATGCAGGGCACCCGGTTGGCGCTGCCGTGGGGCTTGAAGCACTGGATATCTATGACGAGATCGACCTTGTCGGCCATGTTCGCAAGGTCTCGGCCCGGTTCCTTGAGAAATGCCACGCCATGGCGGATCACCCGCTGGTGGCCGAAGTGCGCGGCGTTGGTCTGTTCTGCGGTTTCGAGCTGATGAAGGATGCAAAAACCCGCGAACCGTTCGATCCCTCTTGGAAAGTCGGTGAGCTTGTGCAGAACTTTGCCCATGATCGGGGCTTGTATCTGCGGGCGATCGGTGACCGGATAAGCTTTATGCCGCCGCTCATCATCAATGAAGACGAAATCGACATCGCAACCGAGCGGTTCAAGGGCGCATTGGATGACGCCTGGGCCGTGGTCCGCGCCAGGATCTGATCCTTTCTTGGGGACCGGGCTCAAGCTCCCATCCCCCCTGTGCCGCCGGTTCTGAACCCTATCGGCGGCGCCTATTTCTGGAATGCCCTCAGCCTGCCAAGGAGAACAGGGATGACGACACATCTGGAACCGAAACTGCCCGACGCGGGTTTGGCCGGAAGTTATATCAACGGGGCATGGCACTGGCCCGAAGGGCGTTTGGTGGTCGAGAACCCCTCGCGCCGCGTGCCGATCTGCGAGGTCGGTCGCGGCACGTCAAGCGAGGTCGACTTGGCAGTCGCCGCCGCCCGTGCCGCGCTGCCATCGTGGCGCTCGTTGGCCGCCAGCGAGCGTGGTAAATTGCTATCGGAACTCGGGCGTCGCTTGGAAGAGAACGCCGAAGAGGTTGCGCGTGTATTGGCCGCCGAATCCGGCAATGCGATCAAGACCCAGTCGCGCGGTGAGGCGATGGGGGCAGCCGGAGTGTTGAAATATTACGGCGGGGTCGCGGTTGAGCAAAAGGGCGAGACCCTGCCGCTTGGCCCCGGCTTGCTCAGCTATTCTACGCGCGAGCCGCATGGGGTTGTGGGCTCGATCATTCCGTGGAACTCACCCCTGCAACTGGGTGCTGTGAAGATTTCGATGGCCTTGGCGACCGGCAATTGCCTCGTGTTGAAACCGGCCGAGGATGCGCCACTGGCGATCCTGAAGCTGGCAGAACTGGCGGACGGGCTGTTCCCGCCGGGCGTGTTCAACGTGGTCACTGGGTTGGGCGAAGAAGCCGGTGCCGCTCTGGCATCGCATCCCGGCGTCGACAAGGTGTCCTTTACCGGGTCGAGCGAGGTGGGCAGGCTGATCGGAAAGGCCACGGCTGATCGCATCGCAAAGTTGACGCTGGAACTGGGTGGTAAATCCCCGACAATCGTGTTCCCTGACGCAATTGCCGACGGTCGTCTGGACAGCACCGCGCAGCAGGTTGCCAATGCCATGCGATTTGCCCGTCAGGGTCAAAGCTGCACCGCCGGATCGCGGCTGTTTGTGCACACGGACATCTGGGATGAGCTGATGCCGAAAGTGGCCGAGAAATCGGCGGCTTTGAAAGTGGGTGATGCACTGGACCCCGATGTGGATATGGGCGCAGTGGTCAACGCTGAGCGTTATGGCGAGATTCGTGCTTATGTGGCCGAGGCCGAAGCAGATGGCGCAAACTTCCTAATTGGTGAGACCCCAGCCGAAGACCCCGTTGGGTTCTGCCCCAACCCGACTATCATCACCGGCGTCGACAACAATTGGCGCATCGCTCGGGAAGAGGTTTTCGGCCCGGTCATGGTCGCCATCCCCTTCGAGACCGAGGAAGAAGTGATCGCGATGGCCAATGACACCCATTACGGGTTGGCGGCGTTCCTGTTCACTCATGACGTTAGCCGCATAACGCGTCTGACCCGCGCCATTGATGCGGGCTGGATTCAGGTCAATCAAGGCGGTGGGCAAATCCCAGGTATGTCCTATGGCGGCACCAAGCAATCGGGCATGGGCAGCGAATACTCCATCGAAGGTGCGCTGGAGGCTTACACGTATCGCAAATGCATCACCATCAATATCGAGGGTGGCGCGTGAGCACGGACCGGTTTGGCAATGCAATAGACCCGGGTGTGGGATACGCCCGAGGTTCAGTGTTACGGGGATCGGCGGATGAGGTGCGCAGGTTGGCACAGGCTGGTCGTGTTGCAGCTGATTTCGTGGCGCGAGAGGGGATCGACAAGATTGCCATCTGCACCGGCAATCTGCGGTTTTACCCTGCGACGCCGGATGACCTGAACTTGCTGTGCGAGGAGTGGATCGGCCCGGGACTGTTCGGGGAGGAATTGCGTCAGGCCGCCATCGCTCATCTGGGCGGGCAGGGGCACGAGGCAGCGGCGGTGGTCAACCGCACCAGCGCCGGGATTGTTGCGACTGTGTTGGCCCATTCTGGCGGCAAGCCGGTGCTGTCATTAGTGGCCGAAGGCGACCGCAGCCACGCCTCGGTCCTGCGCGGGGCGCGGCTGGCCGGAGTGCCGGTGCGCGAAGTGCATGATCTGGAGGCGGTCAAACAGGCGCTGGCGGACAAGAACCCGGCGCTGTTCGTCATCACGCCCGTGACCTCGGAACTGTCGATGCTAAGCGATGATCTGATCCGCGACGCAGTTGCGGCAGGCAAAAACACAGGCTGTGTCATTTTTCTTGATGACGCTTACGGTGCGCGGTTCCGCCCGGTGTTGCATGGTGGCGGCGCGTCGCTGTCCTTTGGGGCCGATCTGATAATCACCAACGCAGATAAGGCTGGTCTGTCCGGCCCACGTGCAGGTGTATTGTGTGGTGACCCCGCAGCGTTGGTTCCCGTGCAAGCGAAGGCCAGCGAGTTGGGGATGGAGGCTCGTGCACCAGTTGCCGTGGGCGCGATGCGCAGTCTGCAAGGCTTCACTCCTGATCTGTTGCTGCAAGAGGCGCAGGATGGTCAGGATTTGGCGGATGCGCTGGAAACTGCGCTTGGGGCTGGTCGCGTGACCCGTTCCGCTTTGGGTCCCAAGATTGACGAACAGGATGCGATGGAGATCACATTAGACATGGCAGGTGCAAAAAAGGCGGACTTGGTGCCCGCCGAGGTGACCGCTGCCATCGGTATGCTGATGCTGCGGGACAAGGGAATTGTAACGGTCAATACACACGGCCAACCGGGCGGGCGCGTCTCGATCCGGTTGAAGCCGACCTCGGGTGCTGTGGGACGGGCCGGGGGCGCGATGGCGGTGGCAGACTGTTTGATGTCGGCAATGCGCCAGACGGCGGCCCATCTGAGCGACAAATCTTGGTTCGCAGCCACGTTGCTTGGAGACACTTGAATGGCCGATACGGCTTTGATCACCCGGCTGGACAATCGGCTGGACCAGTTGGTGAATATCGACATGGGTGAGCGCGGCGTCGAGCACCTGTTCGAAGCGGCGCGCGCGCTTGAGGGTCGATCGCTGGTCGGTGCCGCAGCCGACGCGCTGATGGCCGTGCCCGAGGGCGGGACGGTTGTGCTGACCACCGGCTCGGTCTCGCGTGCATGGATCACGCCCGAATTGGGCGAAAACGACGGTCCTTCGGGCGCGGCGGCGATTGCGCGGGCACTGGTACTGGCGCGCAACGTGACCTGCGTGATGCTGTGCGAAGAGACCCTGATGCCCGCGATCCAGAACACCTGTCAGGCCGCTGGGTTGTTCCCGGTGACACTGGAACAGGCGGCGATTGCGAAGTCGGACAAAAGCCTCGTCACGATTGTCATGTTGCCTTACGCAACTGATGACGCGGGTGGGCAGACGCAGGCCGAGACCCTTTTGGCCGAACTGAACCCCGATCTTCTCTTCTCGACCGAACGGGTGGGGCGCAACGAGTTCGGTGTCTATCACTCGATGCGTGGCATCGACTATGGGATGGGCCGCGCGCGCGTGGATTATCTGCACGATCTGGCGCTGGAACGCGGCATCCCGGTGGTCGCCGTCGGCGATGGCGGTAATGAGATCGGCATGGGCAAGGTCGCAGACCACGTAAAGGCGCATGTGCCCTATGGCGGCACCTGCCAATGCGGCTGCGGCGGTGGTATCGGCGCGGTGACCGGCTGTGACGTGCTGGTGACGGCGGCCTGCTCCAATTGGGGCTGCACCGCGATTGCCGCCGCTATGGCCGCACGCGAAGGCAACGCCAATTTGCTGCACACACCCGAACGCGAAGCCTTGTTGCTTGACACTATGGTCGCCAACGGCCTGATCAACTCTACCCACGGGATCGTTGACGACAGCGTCGACGGCTTCCCTCGCCAAAGCCATATCGCGGTGGCTGAACTCTGCCGCACGATCGTGAGCCGCGCGCTCTGACAACTCACAGGACTGACCTATGATCCAAGACAACCCAGCCCTCATCGACGCCATCCGCGACAGATTTGCCCATGTCGATAGCTGCCCGTTTCAGGGTGAGCGAATCTTTTTCGAAAACGCCGGTGGCGCGCTGACGCTGAAATCGGTGGCCGAAACGTCGGCATTCTACGCTGCGATCCCTGACAATCCGGGACGCATTAACCCGGCCGGGCAAGGCACGCAGAACGTGATCAACAAGGCCAAAGGTGATCTGGCTGTTTTTATGAATGCCTCAAGCGGGCAGTTCTTTGCGGGTGAAAGCGGTACCGAACTGCTGTTCCGGATGATCCGTACGGCCTGTTTGGCCGCGCCGAAGGGCACCAAGGTGATCGGTTCGTCCATCGAACACCCCGCAACACGCAGCGCCGCGCGCCGATGGGCAGGGATCGCGGGGCTGGATTATGTCGACGTGCCCCATGACAACGAAACCGGGCTGGTCACGCCAGAAGATTACACAGCGCTGATGACGCCGGATGTCGCCGTGGCGACAATCCTGCACGCCTCGCCCGTCACAGGTATGGGCATGGACGTGGCGGCGATCTCGTCGGCTATTCGTGCGGTGGCACCTGATTGCATGATCATTGTCGACGGCATTCAGCACGCGGCCCACGGACAATTGGATTTGGACGCTTATAACGTGGATGGCTATGCGATCTCACCCTACAAGGTGTTCTCGCGCCACGGCTATGGCATTGCCTGGATTTCTGACCGGCTGAGCAACACGCCGCATGACATGCTGATTGATGCCCCTGCGACCGGCTGGGAATTCGGCACCCGCGACACCGGCTCTTACGCCACAGTGTCGGACGTGGTGTCCTATTTTGACTGGCTGGGCGGAGAAGTCTCGGATGAAGCCGACCCGCGCAAGCGGATCGAGGCCGCGGGTCGCGCAATCCACGCCTATGAGACCCACCTGACCAACACTGCCATCAATGGCACGGGCAACCTGCCGGGTCTGCGCGACATGGATCACGTCACCATTCTGGCCGGGGCCGACAACCCAGCGCGTGAAGGGCTGGTGTCGATTGTGGTCGAGGGCAAGGCGTCGGAAGATGTCGTCGAAATCCTGAACCAGCAAGGCATCCGCACTCATACCCGGAAGGCGGACCACTATTCGGGCAACGTGCTGACACCGCTTGGCCTGCCGGATTGTATCCGCATTTCCTTTTGTCACTACAACACCGAACAGGAAATTGCGCGCCTATTAGGGGCAATCAAGGTGTTGGGCCAGGACAGCTGACGGAATTGGCGAAACGCGCGGCACTCAGCCGCGCATCCGTTCATTTTTGGGGTCGTACAACGGGCGCAAGCTGGCTTTTGCCGGGATAGCTTGCCCTGCAATCATTACCTGATGGCTGCGAACTGCGAGGTCTTTCAGCGCCATCCCCTCGGGCCGGGCGACATAGCCCATGCCAATGGCCCCGCCCACCGTCCAACCATAGCTGGCCGAGGTCATGCGCCCAACGATTTTGCCGTCACACAAGATAGGCTCTTTTCCAAAAACCAGCGCAGCAGGATCATCCAGCCGGAATGACAGCAACCGGCTTGTAGCGCCTTCGGATTTGTGGGCACTGATCGCGTCTTTGCCGATAAAATCGGTGTTGAAATCGCAAGCAAAGGTCAGGCCGCTGTCGACCGGGCTGTCGTTGGGGCCGATGTCGTGCCCCCAGTGACGAAACCCCTTTTCGATGCGGCAGCTATCCACCGCCATGCCGCCACACAGACGAGGCGCGTTTGGGGTCGCCATGATGGTTTCAAAAACCTGTTGGGCGAATTCGGTGGGTATATGCAATTCCCAGCCCAGTTCCCCGACATAAGTAATCCGCTGCGCCCGAACCGGTGCGTGTCCGATGTGCAATGCCTGCCATGACCCAAAGGCGAATGCGTCGTTCGACAGGTCAACTTCGGTCAACCCTGCAAGAAAATCTCTCGCGCGCGGGCCCATGATGGCCAGTGTCGCCTCGGCGGAGGTGACGTTCACGACCGATACTCCGGTGCCCGTAAGCTGAGTTTTCAACCAGTACTCGGTCTGCGGCTCGGCGCCAGCAGAAGCCATGACCATAAATCGCGTCGCACTCAGGCGCGCGACGGTCACATCGGCCTCGATCCCGCCTTGGGGGTTGAACATATGGGTGTAAACCAAAGCACCCGGCGCGACGGCCATGTTCGCTCCGCAGAGTCGCTGCATCTGTGCCTCGGCCTGCTGCCCGTCCACTATGAACCGGCCAAATGTCAGGTCGATGCAGCCCAGATCGGTGCGCAGCGCCTGATGCTCGGCCTGCCAGTCGTCGAACCACGGCTCGCGACCGAACCCGTCGGTCATCTCGCGCCCGTAGTATAAGGGTCGTTCCCAGCCATTAGCGCTGCCGAATTGCGCGCCGGCGTCGCGCAGATGCCCATAGTAAGGCGTGCGGCGCAGACCCCGCGCCTGCGTTTTGCGCAGATAGGGCCAGTGCATCGCGTAGGCATGGCTTAGAGTTTCGGCCGCTTTGATGGCGGTATAGCTGCGCGCATTCAGACCCGTCACAATGCGGCGACTGTCCACATCGGTCAGGTCCATGGTCATGTGACCGGCCATGATCCACTCGGCCAGCGCCTTGCCCGCTCCGGGGCCGTTCTGGATACCGGTTGAATTGAACCCGGCAACAACCCAATAGTCCCTCACATCCGGGATTGGACCCAGATAGTGTTTGGCGTCCGGGGTAAAACACTCCGGCCCGTTGAAAAATTTGCGAATGCCCGAGGCCGCCAGCGCCGGAACCCGTTCCATCGCCGCTTCGAGGATGGGGTAGAGGTGTTCCTCATCGCAGGGCAGTTCGTCGAATTCAAACGTTTCGGGCAGGCCGCCCTTGGTCAGCCACGGGGTCGCGTTTGGTTCTGAGCAGCCGATCAGCAGCTTGCCTGCGTCTTCCTTGTAATAGGCGTATTCATCCATCACCCGCAGGACGGGCAGATCGCTGGTCACGCCCTCAATCGGGTCAGTCACCACGTAATAGTGATTGGTGTAGTGCAGTGGGATCTGCACGCCATGGGACAAGCCGAACTCGCGCGCCCACATGCCGGTGGCGTTGACCACATGTTCGGCACGGACCAAACCCTGCTCGGTTTCCACCCCAACAGCGCGCCCGCCTTCGATCACGACTCGGGTGGCCTTGGTGTCTTCGAAGATTTGAGCGCCATTCATCCGCGCGCCCTTGGCCAGCGCCATCGTGGTGTCGATGGGATTGGTGTAGCCGTCGCCGGGAAACCAGAACGCGCCTTTTGCGCCCTGGGTCGACAGCAGCGGCCAGCGATCCTGCGCTTCGTTCAGGCTAATCTCTTCGGCGCGCAAGCCGCAGCCATGGGCATAGTCGACCTTGCGGCGCAACTCTTCCATGCGGGCCTCAGTCAGGGCCACGGTCATCGAGCCGTTGCGTTTAAAGCCGGTGTTCTGGCCGGTCTCGTCCTCAAGCCTTTCCATCAGGTCGAGGCCATATTTCGCCAGCGCCGACATGACAGGCACACCTTGCGTTTCACTGACCAACCCCGCGGCGTGCCATGTGGTGCCCGAGGTCAGTTTTTTGCGTTCGAACAGAGCAGCGGACCAGCCTGCCTTGGCGAGGTGATACGCGGTGGCGCAGCCGACGATGCCGCCGCCGATGATCGCTACCTGCACGTTGGTCGGAAGAGGTTTTGCCATGGTTCTTATCCCCGCAACCGGTCGTTTTCGGGATCGTAGAAGGGCACCGTGGACACGGTCGCATTGACCGGAACACCGAGGACTTCGATCTGGTAGACGTCCCCGGGCTGCGCCTTTTCGGTCAGATATCCCAGAGCGATGCGCTTGCCGATGCGGAACCCCGTGCCGCCCGAGCTGACATAGCCCACCGGTTTGCCGTCCCGGCAAATCGGGTCCGAAGACAGTGCGGCGGCCCCGTGCCCGTCCAGCACAAAGGCGGCGAAGTGATAGTCCCTCGGACGTTCGGCCTGCGCCAGAAACGCCTCGCGTCCGACAAAGCTGTCCTTTTTCTTGCTGACGAAACGATCCAGACCTGCATCGAAGGCTGTGTATTCGATGCCAAAGTCCGCGCCCCAGCCGTGATAGCCCTTTTCAAGCCGCATGGCGTTCAGCCCGTAAGAACCGAATTCGACAATGCCGTGATCCGCGTCTTGGTCCATGATCGCGTTGTAGACTTGGACCAGATCGGCACTGCGCATATGTAGTTCCCAGCCCAGTTCTCCGACATAAGAGACCCGCAAGGCAATCACCGGAGCCTCAGCGATGGTGATTTTCCGGACAGACATCCACGGGGCGTTTTCCTTGGACAAATCGTCCTGCGTCAGCGGTTGCAGCACGTCGCGGGATTTCGGCCCCATGACCATCAGGGCCGCGTCAAACTCCGAGCCTCGGGACAGGGTCACACCCTCATCAGGCAGGAAATGCGACATCCAGTCATGGTCGCGCTGATCGGCCAGAGTGGGGCCGCAGAGCAGGTACTTGTTCTCATCCAGCCTTGCGATAGTGGCCTCGGACCAGATTTTGCCCTTGGGTGTCAGCATATAGGACAGCTTGACTCTGCCCACCGACGGCATTGCACCGCAGAAGATATGATTGAGGAATTCGGTGGCTTCCGGCCCCTCAACCTCGTACCGGGTAAAGCCACCGTGATCCATCACGCCGACATTGTCACGCACGCCTTCGCACTCGGCCTTGACCGCGTCTTGCCAGACCTCGTGATGGAAGCTGAGCTGGGCGTCATCCTTTATTTCGTCGGTCTGGAACCAGAAGGCGCGTTCCCATCCGGCGACTTGTCCAAACACTGCGCCCTTGGCCTTGAGCGTGTCGTAAAGCGGTGTGGTCTGCACCGGGCGGCCCGATTTCCACAGGCGGTGCGGGTAGGGGATCGCATATTGGTGCTCATACAGCTCGCTTGACCGCTTGACCGTATAGTCGAATGTTGCCCATTCCTCGCCAAACCGTCGCGGGTCCCAAAAGGACATGTCCCATTCGGTCTCGCCCTCGGTGATCCATTCGGTCAGGGTTTTCGCCGCCGCCGCCGAATGGGTGATGCCGACCGGGAAACAGCAGGCGTGATAGAAATTCGGCAAACCAAAGGCGGGGCCGCAGAGTGGCGCGCCATCCGGGCTGTAGGGGATCGGGCCGTTCACAAACCGGCTGACACCAGCCTCGCCCAGCAGTGGCACATGCTCCAGCGCGGCCTCAAGGATTTCGGCGATGTCATCGACGCTGTCGGGATAGAGCTGGTTGGCAAAGCAATCTGGCGTCCCGTCCAGCCAAGCGGGGCGGCCTTCGTGGCCGTACGAGCCCAGCAGAAGCCCGTTCCGTTCACGCCGCAGGTAGTACATGATGTCCGGGTCGCGGATGAGCGGGAAGTTCTCGGGGTTGACCTCAAGCTCGGGCAGGCTTTCGGTGACCAGATATTGATGTTCGAGCGTGACGACGGGCAGCTTTTGACCCACCATCTCGCCGACCACGCGGCCGTAATATCCGCCTGCGTTGATCACGTTGTCACAGGCCACATTGCCTTTGTCAGTCTGCACCTCCCACTCGCCGGATGCGCGGCGTGTGATGCCAGTAACAGTGGTAAACCGCGCGATCGCCGCGCCCTTATCCCGCGCGCCTTTGGCCAACGCCTGAGTCAGTTGCGACGGGTCCACATCGCCCTCATAAGGGTCGTATATCCCACCGATGATGCTGTCTCCCGAGCTGAAATAGGGATGCATCTCGTCCATCTCGGACGGGGTGAGCATCGCCATGTCATAGCCTAGACCCTTTGATATGCCGACAAGGTGGCGAAACAGGTCCATCCGTTCGGGCGTATGGGCAGGCCAGAAAGCGCCAGTGTGGCGGTAGGTAATTGGATAATCGACTTCTTCAGCCAGATCCTTATAAAGCCGCCAGGCATAATTGCCCGCGCGCATCCCGCCCCAACTATTGGCATAAGTCGGGATATTGCCCGCAGCGTGCCAGGTGGACCCGCTGGTTAGCTCGTTCTTTTCGATCAGCAGCGTGTCGGTCACACCGGCTTTGGCCAGATGATATAGCGTCGAGACACCGACCGCGCCGCCCCCGATGATCACAACTTTGGCTTGGCTTTTCATAAGTTTAAACTTTCAGATGGATAGGCAGGCGGGCACGCAGGGTGGCCTCAACCTCAGCAGGCAGATGAGATGGGGCCGGCTGCGCCTCAATCTCGGTAACGCGGGCAATGGCGCGGTCCCAAACCGTTTGCGCGCCGCTTTCCAGCCAATCATTGACGCTTTGACGATCGCCCAGAGACGGGTAGACGTATTCCTTGGTCATCAGGTCCAGCGTCTGGGCGGTACCTAGGAAATGTCCCTCTCCGGTAACGACGTTTTCTATCATGTCCAAATCAATCGAGCCGTCGAACATCTCCACCCCGCGCACCGTACGCAGGATGGCACCGCACATATCGTTGTCGATCACCAGCGCCTCTTTACTGGCAGCCATGATTGATCCCAGCATCCCCACGGACAGGTTGATCATGTCGGCGCCGCTCTGTGCAGCCAAGGCGATGGTATACCCCTTTTCATAACCCGATTGGGCATCAGCCGTCTTGGCGTCGGTCATGCCCGCCGACACGGTCGACGGCAGACCGAGGTTCAGCAAAAGCTGTGCGGCCGCGGCGTTGGCCACCGCAGCCTCGCCCGAACCACCGGTCATCGCGCCGGTGCGTAGATCGGAAATAAAGGGTAAAAAGGCCAGAATGCAGGGGAAGCCCGGCTGCATCATATTGACCAGCACCAGACCCGCCAAGGACTCGGCCAATCCCTGCGCCAAAGCGCCCGCAAGCGCGGCAGGACTGGTCGCACCGGCCTGCGCTGCCGAGCATATTTGCAGCGGCATCCCCAACCGTACGCATTCCTGCATCACGCCACAGGCCTCTTCGGCCAGTGTCAGCGGTGGCACGACATGACAGACTGAGGCAAAACAGAAGGGTTGCGCCCGGAACGCGCCTTCGCCCCCGAGCGCCTCGTCGAACATCCCGATCACCGGGGCCACATTTGCGGGTTCGAAGAAACTGGTACCAATGGGCTTGGAGGTCGCTTTCATCGCTGCAAAGGCGGTGTTGATGTCCAGCACCAGCGGGTCTTCCAGATCCCGCGCCACCACCGGGCGCAGTGAATAGTGGATATTGTCGCAGGCATCCACGATCCGCATCAGGCCGTAGAGATCCCGCAACGTACTGTCGCGGAACGTGGTCGTTGCGGCATCCAGCACCTGTACGGCTGCGCCGCCTGTGCCAATATGCACCCGACCGAAGCCAACCTCGATGCCGCGATCCTGAACGAAACCGGGCAGTTCCACCCGTTTGCAGGCCTTGGCGATTACGTCTTCGACCAGCGTCCGCGGAAAGGTGATGCGCCCGTCAGCGCGCGCGAATGCACCATTTTCCATTGCCAAACTGCGGATATCATCAGGCGCGCCGGATACCCCGATCCGTTCCAGAATGTCGAAAGCGGTGTCAGTAATATGGGTCAGTTTACCCTGATCCAAAGGCATGAAGCGGCCGCCGACTGGTGGTAATGTCATCTGTTGCGCAGTTGTACTACTCGCCCGCTTTGTTCTTGTTCGCCGCATGAGCGCACCCTCAATAAAGCCTTTTCCAGCGCATCTTAGGAAGGGTCATTTATTAGCTCAATTACATTATTTTCCGTTTTTAATGAACAAAATTCAGCTTAGAAGGATTGCCGTGCCACAGGTTTGTTTACCCTCCCGCGAGCATTGAATCCGTGTGCGATCCGACGGCAATTCGGTCAACGGGAGCGCAAGGAAAGCGTCTTGATGTGCTTATCCAAAGCCTGTCGTACCATCCCGCTTATGAAACTTCCCAGGGGCTCTGCGACAGATTTTTTGGTCTGAACCATGTCGATATCCCAATTGGGCAACTCTATGGGCGGTTGGAAAATTTGGCATCCTGCTCTGCGGGCAAAAGAAGCAAGAGAGGCAGGGATAGTAGCAACAAGGTCGGACTGAGCCACAATGTCTGGCAAAAGAGCCAATTGGGTAGTGGTCATGGCAACTCGTCGACTGAAGCCCAGCCGCTTGAGAGCCTGATCCACAGCACCTGAGAACCCGCCGCTTAGGGTCATCAAGGCGTGTTGAGCGCCCACATAATTTTCGAGCGTCATCCCCTCACCTTCGTCAAACAATCCTTGGCGGGTAATGCAGATGAAATGATCCTGAAGAACGGTCTTGCGTAGGAATCGAGTAGGCAGCCTGCCAAAGGTTCCAATGGCCAGAGTCAGCAAACCATCATCTAGGTCTTTTTCCATCCTGCGTTTGTCCAGAGGAACAAAGGCAAGCCGTACTCCGGGTGCAGATTCTTGCAAGTTGGCTAGCAGGTGAGGCGCAATGCTGATGACAACAAGATCCGAAGCGGCAATGCTTACATCTGCTTCAATTGTCCGAGGGTCAAATTCGATTGGGGCCAACAAACGCTTAACAGAGGCGAGCGCCTCTTGAACCTGCGGGGCCATGGTCTCGGCCTTGGCTGTGGGCGTCATTCCATCCGGGCCACGAAGGAACAATGGATCATTGAACTGCGCCCGCAAGCGATTCAACGCATTGCTCATTGAGGGTTGCGCCAGCCCAATCGCGGCTCCGGCCCGGCCCACATGCCGTTCGCGATAGAGCGCGTCAAACGCTTTGAGAAGGTTCAGGTCGAGCGTATTTAAATTCACAAAATGAATTTATGGTATTTTAATTATCCATTTCAACTATTTTAGGTGATTTCCTATGTGTAGCCCAGCAACAGGTACGGCGATCGGGCCACCTGCAGAAAAGCGGAAACCTTGTCATGAGCAATACATTGGAAAACGCCCTGAACGGAAAACACGTCGTCGTTGTCGGCGGAGGCAGCGGCATGGGTAAAGCAACGGCAGAGTTGGCAAATAGAATGGGTGCCAAGGTGACCATCGCCAGCCGAAATAAAGACAAGCTGGATGCCGCTGCTTTGGCCGTTGGCGGGGGCACGTCTGTTGCCGTCGTCGACA
Organism: Ruegeria sp. AA6; assembly: GCF_056542865.1. Lineage (NCBI taxonomy): Bacteria > Pseudomonadati > Pseudomonadota > Alphaproteobacteria > Rhodobacterales > Roseobacteraceae > Ruegeria > Ruegeria sp. AA6. Next base: position 30,942 of record NZ_JBQGAN010000027.1, on the reverse strand, counting down.
CTACGGACGAGACGCGCGTCAAAGCCTGGGCGGCAAATCTCGGGCAGGTGGATCATTTTGTGATCTCAGCCTCTAGCGCGGCACATGGTACCTTCGAGGACCTGCCGACCAATGATCTGCGTACCATGTTCGAAGCCAAATTTATTGGCCCCTACGTCACGGCGCGCGAGGTTTTGCCCCATCTCACCAATGGTGGCTCGATCACTTTCTTCTCGGGCGTTCTGAGCCGCCGCCCTTCGGCTGGCGCAACTGGACTAGGTTCAGTCAATGCGGCCGTTGAAGCATTGACCAAAGGGTTGGCGCAGGAGTTGGCGGGCAAGGCACGCGTCAACTGTATCAGTCCGGGCATGGTGGCGACCGAGGCTTATGCGAGCATGCCTGATGAGGCACGTGAAGGCATGTACGCGCAAGTCGGCGGCAGCTTGCCAGTCGGGCGGGTCGGACAGGCAGATGAAATTGCGCAAGCCGTGATCATGTCCATGACCAACGCATTCCTGACAGGCTCAGTGTTGGATATCGACGGCGGTCATTTGGTGCGCAGTTAATCGGACGATGGACCGTCGGCGACCACCAAGTCGATTTCATTCTCGATGAGCATTTTCTCAATGGAACGCGACGGCTGAACGTCGGTGAAAAACAGGTTGATGTCCTGCGCGGCCTGCAGCGTGACCGGAGCGCGTTTGCCCAGCTTTTCCCCATCGGCCACAACCACACGAACTTGCGCGCTTTCTATCGCGATTCGAGCCAGGTTGGCTTCTTGCAGGTCGTGCAGCATAAAGCCCAGTTCGGCATTCACGGCGCCAACCGAGAGAATGGCAAACCGAACGTTCAGGCGCTTGATCAACTCTTGCGCCTCGACCCCGAATGCGCCGCCGTCATGGGGGCGCAATTCGCCACCCGCCATATAGACCCGATTGTTGTTTTTTGCTGCAAGTTCATTGGCGACAACCACGGAGTTCGTCACAACAAACAAGTCTTTGTGGTTTTTAAGGGCTTTGGCCACATATGCGGTCGTTGATCCGATATCGAGGAAGACAGAATCCCCGTCGCTAATGATTTCGGCCACGGATTTTGCCAATTTCTCTTTGGCATCAACCTTTTTATCAAGACGACTTTCCAGCGTAGGCTCAAGAATGTCTTCCAAAAGGTGAACGCCACCGTGCACTTTGCGAACGATGCTGCGTTCTTCCAGATTGCGCACATTGCGGCGTATGGTTTCCAACGTAACGCCCAACTCGTTGGCCAGAATGCTGACGCGGCATGAGCCACCGGCCCTGGCCAAGGCCCGCAAAATCTCATCTTCGCGTTGGTTGGTGGTCTTTAAGTTCATAAGTTTGCGTCAGATTTTCTATCACCGGAATGAGCTTTACGCATATCACAATCACCACATTATGCAACATTGCCTCAAAACGGGCGTGTATTGGCCCGTATAAATCTAATAGAATGTGGTTTTACGTGGTTTTTATTGACAGAAAGCCTCATTTCATGCTGGGCTGTCAGAAATAACGCCGATTCATCACAAAAAACCACAACAGGGAGATGGTATAATGAAAGGCAAATTGGGACTCAGCGCGTTGGCTATTATGGCCGCTGGCGTCATGTCACCCGCATGGGCCGTGGAATCGACCGACCCCATCAAGTTGACGCTGCATGACTGGTCTGGGCAGTTGATTAACACCAAGATCATGGGCTCGATCCTGCAAGAAGCTGGCTACAACGTCGAATATCTTCAGGCTGACTACATTGCTCAGTTTGCGGGTTTGAAAACGGGCGACCTGCATCTTGCGATGGAGATCTGGGAAACCACCGGGCGCGAGGCGCTGGACGAAGCCACCGCGAGCGGGAACGTTGTGAATGTCGGCGAAACCGGGCTGATGGCGATCGAGGAATGGTGGTACCCATCCTACATGAAAGAGCGGTGCCCCGGCCTGCCCAACTGGGAAGCTCTGAAAGACTGCGCCGAGGAATTCGCCACAGCCGAAACGTCGCCCAACGGGCGTTATGTCGGCGGACCGGTCACCTGGGGCGGCTTCGATGACGAACGCGTCGAAGCGCTGGAACTTGACTTCGAAGTGGTACACGCAGGCACCGATGCGGCTCTGTTCGCGGAACTGGAGTCCGCCTATCAGCGTGAAGACCCGATTGTGTTGTGGGTCTATGTCCCGCATTGGGCACCTGCGAAATACGACGGTGAATTCGTGGAATTCCCGCCTTATTCCGCCGAGTGCTACAATGACCCCTCGGTGGGTGTGAACCCGAACCTGGCCTATGATTGCGGCAAACCCCGCGGGCCGATCTGGAAAGCCGCATGGGCGGGCCTGCAGGAAAAGTGGCCCGGTGCATACGACATCATCGAAGCCTACAATATCAACAACGAAGAAATGAGCGCCATGGTCGGCAAAGCCGATCTGGACGGTGTTGAAATTGATACGGTTGTTGCGGATTGGATGGAAGAAAACAAGGACCGCTGGTCCGGTTGGATCTCCAAATAATCTGCCCTGCCGGAGCGAGACTCCCCCCTCTCCCTCTCGCTCCGGCTTTTTGACTGCTTTTCCGGACCCACCAGATGACCCCCAAGATCAAACTGTCCTGCCGAAACGTTTGGAAACTTTATGGCAACAACGCTGAAACTCTATTGCGGCGCACGCCTGATCCTACGGCAGATGACATAAAGAATGCCGGTGTCATCGGTGCTGTGCGCAACGCCAATATCGACATCGCAGAAGGTGAAATCTTTATCATCATGGGGCTGTCGGGGTCCGGCAAGTCCACTCTGGTGCGCTGCCTTTCCCGGTTGATTGAGCCGACGGGCGGAGAGGTGCTGTTCGACGGTGCAGATTTGTTGCGCGCCAGTGAAAAAGAGCTGATCGAGATCCGCCGACACAAGATGGGCATGGTGTTCCAGCACTTCGCGTTGTTGCCGCATCTGACTGTCTTGCAGAACGTCATGTTCCCGCTGACCATCCAGGCTACGCCCAAATCCGAGACCGAGGCCAAAGCCCGTGAAGTGGTTGAGCTGGTCGGCCTGAAGGGGCGCGAAGACTATTACCCGCGCGAGCTTTCGGGTGGGCAGCAACAGCGCGTCGGCATCGCGCGTTCTCTGGTGACAGAACCTGATCTGTGGTTTTTGGACGAGCCGTTTTCGGCGCTTGACCCGCTTATTCGCCGTGAGATGCAGGATGAGTTCCTGCGGCTACAGGAACGGCTGCACAAAACAATCGTTTTTATCACACACGACTTCGAAGAAGCTGTCCGCCTCGCCGACAGGATCGCCATCATGAAAGATGGCGAAGTGATCCAGATCGCCACCCCGGAAGAGTTGGTGATGAACCCCGCCACCGACTATGTCGAAGAATTCACCCGCCACATTCCACGCTCGAAAGTTCTGACCGTGGGGGGGGTGATGACCGCTGACCTTGCAGGCGAAGGCGAGCCGATCCCGCAAGCGGCCCGCGTCTCGGATGTGGCGGAACGGATCATTGGCGCGGACGCACCGATCCCAGTCTCGGACGATAGCGGCCAAATTGTTGGCGCAATTGATCGCAAGGCCGTGGCCCATGTGCTGTTCGGGGAAGGAAGCGCGGCATGATCCGCCTGACCCGCAGCCAGTATGTCATTCTGACGCTTGTGCTGGTAACGATTGTTCTGGGCTATTTTGGTCGAGACCTGGGCAAGGCGCTGGATGCGCGCTGGCTGACCAAGTTTCCCTCGGCCTGGGTGATCCCGTTCAAGACATACATTTCTTCGGCGATGACATGGCTAATCGAAGATGCCGCTATTGGACCCGTGTCGTTTACCGACATCACCAGATCCATCGCATGGTTGATCGAACAGCCTTATAACCTTGTTCTTGCACTGCTGGCCGACGGTTTTGTCAGCGGACAGGGCAACGAGGCGCAAGTCATACTGCCCGCGATCAGTTGGATCGTGGTGATCACAGCAGTGATCGCACTGGGGCAGTATTGCCGCGACTGGGCATTGGCTGCGCTGGTCGGAGGCTGTTTTGTTTATCTCGCTGTCTTCGGTCAATGGGACAGCGCGATGGTGACGCTGGCCTCGGTCCTGATCGCGGTTCCGATCGGCGCCGGCGGAGGGCTGTTGCTGGGCATTCTCGCTTATCGCAACGCGACATTTGAGAAGATCATCTCGCCCATTCTGGATCTGATGCAGACGATCCCGATCTTTGCCTATCTCGTGCCGATCCTGTTCATGTTCGGCTTCGGCCCGATCTCGGCTCTGGTGGCGACGATCATCTATGCGACCCCACCGATGGTACGGATTACCACTCTGGCACTGAAAGGCGTCGATCCTGAGATTCTGGATTTCGGGCGCATGGCTGGCACAACGCAGCGACAACTGATGTGGCGTGTGCTGGTTCCCTCGGCCAGTCACAGCCTGATGGTGGGCGTCAATCAGGTGATCATGCTGACGCTGAACATGGTCATCATCGCCTCGATGATCGGGGCAGGGGGGCTTGGCTTTGACGTGCTCGCCGCGCTACGCCGTCTGGATATCGGCGCGGGGTTCGAGGCCGGTATTGCGATTGTGGTTCTGGCCATCGCCGTTGACCGTCTGAGTCAGGCCTTCGCCGAGCGTATGGGGCAGGTGCATCATGAACAGCCGGGTTCGTGGATTGCCCGCCATCGCCGCACGGTTCTGGTGCTGATCTTGTTGATAGTGACATGGGTTCTGGGCCAGTTTTCACCGCTGCTGCTGGAATACCCAGAAAGCCAGACCATCACGACAGGCGCCTTCTGGGACAACACGGTCGAATATCTGAACGTAAATTATTTCGACACGTTCGAGGCGATCAAGGTCTTCTTCCTCACTTGGTTCATGATCCCGATCAAAACGGTTCTTCTGGGTATTCCGTGGCCGTGGGCCATTGCAATGCTGACCCTTCTGGGCTGGCACGCGGGTGGCTGGCGGCTGGCGCTGCTGTGCGGTGGGATGGCCTCGCTGATCCTGGTGTCAGGCTTGTGGTCCAAGGCGATGGTGACGGTGTATCTATGCGGTGCTTCCGTGATCCTTGCGACATTGATAGGTGTTCCGCTGGGCGTTCTGGCTGCGCTGAACAAACGGGCGGGGACAGTGATCAACCTGCTGATCGATACGCTGCAAACCCTGCCCAGCTTTGTCTACCTGATCCCGGTAGTGATGTTGTTCCGGGTCGGCGACTTTACTGCCCTAATCGCCATCGTCCTTTATGCGTTGGCTCCGGCCGTGCGGTACGCCGCTCATGGCGTGCGCTCGGTGAGTGGGGAGCTGATCGAGGCGGGTCTCGTTTCAGGTTGCACCCGCTCGCAGTTGTTACGCCATATCCGTTTGCCGATGGCGTTGCCCGAGATTTTGCTGGGCATCAACCAGACCATCATGCTGGCGTTGTCGATGCTGGTCATCACCGCGCTCGTTGGCACCCGCGATCTGGGGCAGGAGGTCTATATAGCTCTGACCAAGGCCGATACGGGTCGGGGTCTGGTCGCTGGTTTGTCAATCGCCTTTATCGCCATTATTGCCGACCGGTTGATCAACGCCGGAGCCCGTCAGGCGCGCATCCGTTTTGGACTGGAGAGCTAAGATGAGCCAATCCGATCTGATGACCCGCATCCGCGATCTGCCGATCTGGCACGGCGAGATCGACGCCACTCCGCTAACCGGCGGCATTACCAATGTGAACTACAAAGTCACGGATGCCAGCGGTTCTTACGTAGTGCGTGTCGGAGACGACATTCCTCTGCACCAAGTGATGCGTTTCAATGAACTGGCGGCGACCAAAGCGGCCCACGCCGCGGGGTTGTCCCCTGCCGTGGTCCATGCGTCGGGCGATCTGACAGTGTTGGAATTCGTCGAAAGCCGTACCCTGACGGAAGAGGACGTCCGCCACCCAGACATGTTGCCCCGGGTGCTGGAAATGGTGAAAGCCTGCCACGTCGAGGTTCCCAAGCACCTGCGCGGCCCGTCGCTGGTGTTCTGGGTGTTCCACGTTATCCGAGATTATGCCGCCACACTCACGGAACGCGGCAGTACCCACTCGGCATTGATCCCGGATCTGGTGAAGGCAAGTGACGAACTCGAGTCCGAGGCGGGACCCTATGACATGGTCTTCGGGCACAATGACCTGCTGTGTGGCAACTTTCTGGACGACGGCACCCGCCTGTGGCTGATTGATTTCGATTATGCCGGATTCAACTCACCGCTCTTTGATCTGGGCGGGCTGGCCTCGAACAACGGCCTGTCACCCGAACAGGAAGACTGGGTTCTTGAGACCTATTTCGAGGCACCCGTCACCGACGCCCTGCGCCATCGCTATACGGCGATGAAATGCGCCTCGCTGCTGCGTGAAACCATGTGGAGCATGGTGTCCGAGATCACCTCGGATATCGACTTTGACTACGCAGCTTACACATCCGAAAACCTCGCGCGATTCCGCGCGGCCCTGACAGATTTCAAAAATACCTGAGGACAGACATGACCGAACTTCCGAAAACAGCCAAAGCCGTCATCATCGGCGGCGGGATCATCGGCTGCTCGACCGCTTATCACCTGGCCAAGCTGGGCTGGACTGACACCGTGCTGCTGGAGCGTAAAAAGCTGACTTCGGGCACCACGTTCCACGCCGCCGGTCTGGTGGGCCAACTGCGCTCAAACGCTAATATTACGCAATTGTTGGGCTATTCCGTTGATCTTTACAACAAGATCGAAGAGGAAACCGGTCTGGGCACCGGCTGGAAGATGAACGGCGGTCTGCGTCTGGCCTGTAACGAGGAACGCTGGACCGAGGTCAAACGTCAGGCCACCACCGCGCATTCCTTTGGTCTGGACATGCAGTTGCTGACCCCTTCCGAGGCGCAGGAGTTGTGGCCGCTGATGGATGTCTCGGACGTGATCGGCGCGGCCTATCTGCCGACCGATGGTCAGGCGAACCCCTCGGACATCACACAGGCGCTGGCCAAGGGCGCACGGATGGCTGGGGCCAAGATTTTCGAAGACACCAAAGTCACCGATATCGAAATCGAAGACGGTAAAATCCGCGCAGTGATCACCGAACATGGCCGCATCGAATGCGAAAAGGTGATTTGCTGCGCCGGACAGTGGACCCGTACCTTTGCCGGTCGCTTTGGCGTGAATGTGCCGCTGGTGCCGATGGAGCATCAGTACATGGTCACCGAACCCTTTGATGTGCCCTCAAACCTGCCCACCCTGCGCGACCCGGATCGTCTGACCTACTATAAGGAAGAGGTCGGCGGATTGGTCATGGGCGGCTATGAGCCCAACCCGATCCCGTGGGCGACCAAGGGTATTCCGCAGGGCTTCCACTACACGCTGCTCGACAGCAATTTCGACCATTTCGAACAGTTGATGGAACTGGCACTGGGCCGCGTTCCCGCTTTGGAAAACGCAGGGGTCAAAACCCTGACCAACGGGCCGGAAAGCTTCACGCCGGATGGTAATTTCATCATCGGTGAGGCGCCCGAGCTGGACAACTTTTTCGTTGGCGCAGGCTTCAACGCCTTTGGCATCGCTGCTGGCGGCGGCGCAGGCATGGCGCTGGCCGAGTGGGTGCATAAGGGCGAGCCGCCCTTTGACCTGTGGTCTGCCGATATCCGTCGTTTTGGCCGCCCGCATTTCGACACAGATTGGGTCCGTACCCGCACGGTCGAAGCCTATGGCAAGCACTATACGATGGCCTGGCCGCACGAGGAACATGACTCGGGCCGCCCGTGCCGCAAGTCGCCGCTGTATGACACACTGAAATCGCAGGGCGCGTGTTTTGGTGAGAAACTGGGTTGGGAGCGTCCGAACTGGTACGCGGATGCCTCGCTGGGTGAGACTGCCAAGGACGAATACAGCTTTGGCCGTCAGAACTGGTTCGATGCTGTGGGCCGGGAACACAAGGCCGCGCGTGAGGCGGCGGTGCTGTACGACCAGACGTCATTTGCCAAATTTGCGCTGAAAGGCCCGGACGCGCTGGCCGCGTTGAACTGGATCTGCGCCAATGACGTGGACAAACCGGTTGGGGCTCTGGTCTACACGCAGATGCTGAACGACAAAGGCGGGATCGAGTGCGACCTGACTGTTGGTCGTGTGGCACATGACGAATTCTACATTGTCACGGGCACCGGCTTTGCCACCCATGATTTTGACTGGATCAAGCGCAACATTCCTGAGGGCATGAATTGCCAGCTGTTCGACATCACATCGTCCAACGCGGTGCTGTCGCTGATGGGACCGAAGGCGCGCGATATTCTGGCGGCAGTGACGCGCGATGACGTCTCGAACGAGGGGTTCAAGTTCGGCACGATCCGCACCATCGGTATCGCCGGTTGCCCGGTCAAAGCACTGCGCGTGACCTATGTGGGCGAACTGGGCTGGGAACTGCACCTGCCTGTCGAATACGCTCAGACCGTCTATGCCGCACTGATGGAGGCCGGGCAGCCGCATGGTCTGGTCAATGCGGGCTATCGCTCGATTGAATCGCTGCGGCTTGAGAAAGGCTATCGCGCCTGGGGCTCGGATATCGGGCCGGACCATACCCCGTTCGAAAGCGGGCTGGGTTGGGCGGTCAAGCTGCGCAAGAATATCGACTTCAAAGGCCGTGCAGCATCTGAATCGCAGAAAGCCGACGGCGTCAAAAAGATGCTGGCTTGTTTTACCGTGGACCCAAGCGTCGTGCTACTGGGACGCGAGACGATCTATCGCGACGGCAAGCGCGTAGGGTGGCTGACTTCGGGCGGATACGGCTACACTGTTGGTAAGTCCATCGGTTATGGCTATGTCCGCAATCCTGAAGGAGTGGACGCCAATTTCGTCACCTCCGGGACTTACGAATTAGAAGTTGCGACCCAGCGCGTGCCTTGTGAGGTTACGTTGCAGCCGCTGTATGATCCCAAAATGGAACGTATCAAAGCATGATCGCGACGGTGCAAGATACGACGTCGATCAAGGACCACGCCAAGGCGATCTCGGCCATCGCCTCGGATGCGGCCATGCGGTACTTCCGTGGGCGGCTGGGGGTTGAGTTCAAGCAGGACGAAAGCCCCGTCACCCAGGCGGACAAGGGTGTCGAGGCCGAAGTGCGCGCCTATTTGGCCCAACATTTCCCGGATCACGGCGTTTTTGGCGAAGAACAGGGGAAAGAGGACGGCGACGGGCGTCATATGTGGGTCATTGACCCCATCGACGGTACCCGGTCGTTTCTGTCCGGGCACCCGTTGTTCGGGTTTCTCCTGGCGCATCTTGTGGATGGGACGCCCCAGTTGGGTGTCGTGGGCATGCCCGCTTTGAACGAGACATTCGTGGGTGTCGTTGGATCAGGCGCGACGTTGAATGACCAGCCGATCCACGTTTCGGAGCAGACTGGGCTTGATCGCTCTATCCTCTATGTGAACGAAGGCGACAAAATCTACCGCGACCACCCTGAACTGTTCGGGCGGCTGATGCGGTCCGGCCAAACCCGCCGCTTTGCGTATGACTGTTATCCGCATGCATTGCTTGCGGCCGGTCACGTGGATGCGGTGGTGGATTACGACCTTCAGCCCTATGATTTTCTTGCGCTGTCACCGCTGATCGAAGCAGCCGGAGGGATAATGACAGATTGGCTAGGGCAGCCACTGACACTGGATTCAGGTGGTGCCGTCATTTCAGCAGCAACGCCAGAATTGCATGCCGAACTTCTAGAGCTTGTGAACGCCTAGTTTTTGCCCGCGGTACTCTTCGCGGGTAGGCTGAAAATTGCAAGGCGGCCTCATGGATCACATGCGGCCGCGACTTTTGTGGGTCGCCTTTATCGCTGCAAGCGTTCAATCAGCCGCACAAAGCCCTTTCAGAACAAACTCAGCCGTGCTGGGGCTGCTGGCAAATGGCAAATCGTATACAATAGCCAGTCGGCTTAGCGCTTTGACGTCGACGTCATGTGGCATGGGCGACATCGGGTCGATGAAGAAGATCAAGCCATCAAGCTTCTGTTCGCAGATCATCGCACCAAGCTGCTGGTCCCCGCCCAGCGGGCCGCTTTTCAATGCGGTCACATCCAGGTCGGGCAGGGCATCGTTGATGCGGCCACCGGTGGTTCCCGTCGCGTATATCTGCGCGTTTTTCAGCGTATCGGCATTGGCCTGTGCCCATTCGACCATCAAATCTTTCTTGGCATCATGGGCGACGAGGGCCAACCTCAGATGTTTACAAGATGAAATGTCCGACATAGCCGCCCCTCTGGATAGACTGCGCAATATTACATTGCGGAATAACCGCCATCCACAGGATAGACTGCGCCTGTCACAAATGCAGCCTCTTCAGACAACAACCACGCGACCAGAGCGCCAACCTCTGCCGGTTTGCCCCAACGATCCAATGGTGTTCGTCCCAGAATCGGCTGGTTGCGGGCCGGATCCGCGCGCAGGGCTTCGGTCATTTCGGTTTCGATCCATCCCGGCGCGACCGCGTTGACGCGCACGCCGTCTGAGGCCCATTTTCCGGCCAGGGCCTTTGTCAGCTGTGCCACTCCGCCCTTGCTGGCGGAATAGGCCGGAACCAGAGGCCCGCCAAAATAGCTGAGCATCGACGCGGTGTTCACGATGGCCCCGCCTGACGCGGCAAGCAAGGGCTGGGCTGCCAGGCAGCAGCGCATGGTGCCGGTCAGGTTGATGTCGATGACGGTTTCAAATGTCTCGATCTCATATTCTGCGTCACGCGCAAGAATTCCCGCGCAGTTGGCCAACCCATCCAGCTGTTCAATCCCGTTGAAGAACGCTGTTACGGCCTGACTGTCGCGCACATCCAGTTGCACAGCCGCGTCATCGGGGTGTTGCGCGGCATAGGCGGAAACCTCTTCCGCTCCGACACCTGTGGCTGTGATGCGCCAGCCTTTGCGGCGCAGTTCCCCGGCAATACCGGCCCCGATCCCGCGCGTTCCCCCGATGACAACGGCATGTTTCATGAGTCAGCCTTCTGCCGCCAGAAATGCTTCAACCGCCTCTTTGCGCGGCATTGGGGCGACGGCACCGTAACCTTGCGTCGAGAGGGCGGCTGCAGCGTTGGCGTAGCGAGCGGCTTGGAACGGATCATCGCCTGCCACGATGCGAGAAAGGAAGGTTCCGTCAAAGGTGTCGCCTGCGGCAGTGGCATCCACGGCCTCGACCCGGCGGCCTTTGACGCGCTCGCGTTTGTTGGGGGTGGCAACCAGGGTGCCCTCAGCCCCCAGTGTCAGGGCGACGATTTTCGCTCCCAGCCCCAAATAAAAGTCGGCAATTGCGTCGGGGTCAGACAGACCGGTCAGTTGCTCGGCGTCATCCAGACCCGGCAACGCAATATCGCATTGGGCCATGGCGGCATGGGTGACGGCACGCGCGCGTTCGATCGGCCAGAGTTTCAGGCGCAGATTGGTGTCGTAGGAGACCATGCCCCCGGCTTCCTTCACGATCCGTATAGCGGCAAACACCGCATCGGCGGCGGTGTCAGAAATGGCCTGGCTGATGCCTGAGACATGCAGTACTTTCGTCGATTGCAGAGCTGCGACCGGCAGGGCATCTGCTCCCATCCGGCTGCTGGCAGACCCCGCGCGGAAATAGCTGAATTCGTGACCGTTTTCGCCATGGGTCACGAAATAAACCCCGGTATGGGCATCCGTGACCTGTTGAACGGTCGAGGTATCGACCCCCTCGGCCTTCCACAAATCCATAAAGGAATTGCCAAAAGTATCCGCCCCGACATGCGTTACATATCCAACGGACGCACCCTGACGTGCGGCGGCGATGGCGCAGTTCGAGGTATCTCCGCCATGTCCAGGCAGGTAGTTCCCGTCGGGCTGCTGATTGAATTCCAGCATCGGTTCGCCAAGGCACAGAATATCGGGGGTCATGGTCATCTCATTTCAGGTAAAAGGGTCAGCCCCGCAGGGCTGACCAAGGTGTATGGGAGGATTATTCGGCCGTGTAGCTTTGGCCGACACCCGGAATCTTCCAGATACGGAAGTTCGGGATTTCGGGGTTTTCAAAGTTCATGTCGCCATCGACCCAGATATGCAGGTGGTTTGAGACCACATACATCTCGCCATCCGGTCCCCAGGCCAGTGTGTCGGGCCAGTTCATTTCCGGGTGGTGGACGAAACGGCCGACCTGACGGGTGGATTCGTCGAATTTCATGATCCCGTCCAGCGACAGCGCAGTCATGTAGATGTTGCCAGCGTTGTCGGCGGTCATCCCGTCGGTGTTCGAAGGCAGTACCGCTGCGACCTCAACCGCGTTTTCAATCACGGTTTCATTGGTTTCGAAATCGCGAAGAACCTCGGTCGGCAGGCTATACAGGTGATTTCCGGTCAGGTTGGTCCAGTACAGCGTTTCCTTGTCGCCCGATAGTGCGATACCGTCAGCACCAGTGCGCATACCGCCGTTCTTCAGAACCGGACGGTCATCGATATTGAAGAAAAAGTTCGGCTCATCATTGGTGAAACGATGCTGATCCAGAATACGACGCACCGAGTTGGTGTTGCTGTCATAGACGATCAGACCACCATGCAGCGGATCACAGAAAATGCCACTGTCGGCGATATAGGCAAAGCCGGTGTCGTTATCGACCGCGAGGTCGTTCAGGAAGGAACACTGACGATCTGCTTCTTCCGCCGTGAACACGTAGCGCTGGATTTCCTTGTTCTCTTTCAGATCCCACAGCACCAGCTTGGCGTCGCCGTCTTCGAACGGAGGGCCGGCCACGTGGCCCTGATCCAGAATCCACATAACGTCGTTGCGGTCGATTTCAAAACCCAGCACGGCTTTCAGGCCATCAGGGTTCGACATGCTGTTCATTTCCTCGGACGGAAACGCCTCCAGCTCCCAAGTGTCGCCGTTTTTGACCAGTTTGGACACGGTTGAGGGGATCTCGGCCCCGCCCCAGCGTGCGGTCGAGACATAGATATTGCCCTGGCTGTCGACTTTAGCGCCCTGAACCAATGCCTTGCCGTAAATCTCGCTGCCTTCCCAGGCAGATTTTGTCGCCTCATCCTTGACGGCATAGGGCAGACTGTTCCATTCCGCGACTACCTCGGGCCCGTTCGCGAGCGCCGGGGTGGCCGGAACGGCGGTAAGGGCCACCGTGTTGAGCATTCGTTTCAGCATGTATTCCTCCCTTGCTGATGTCTGGTGTTCCGCAGGCTGTTGCAGCAGCCTGCGGAACGTTTGTTTTTTAGATGCGACCGTACTTTGCCAGACCTTCGCGCAGCGAGCCGCTCTCGATGATCAAACGCGCCTGTTCGGCTTCGCGCTCATCAATCTCGCGCGCCATTTCCAGGATGGCTTCGGCGTGTTCGCGGGGCACGGAGACTGCACCGTCGATGTCGGCGACAATGATGTCACCGGGGTGAACGATCACTCCGCCCATGTCGACTTCGACATTCGAAGCCAGCGTACGGATGCGACCCAGCGTGGTTCCCGGGCTGACGCAGCGGGAATAGACCGGGAAGTCATAGTCGCGCTTGATCTCAACCAGATCACGGACACCACCGTCCAGAACTGCACCTTCATGCTTGTTGGCGACAGCACCGGCGGTCATCAGACCACCCCAAAGGGCAACGTCAGTGGTGCCGTTGGTCGAGATCACGATGACCGAGCCGGCCTCGGATTCGTCAATGGCGTCCAGCGCGTGCTGGGGCGGCAGAAATTCGTCGGTGGGGCCTTCCAGAATGGTTACAGCCGGGCCAACGATTTTCTTTTCGTTAATGCGCGGTTTGATCGAGGCGGGCAGAAATCCGGTCTTGCCTGCGATCTTGTCCACGGCATCCGCGACGGATGCGGTGGCCACTTCGCGAAACCCGGCAACGAGTTCTTGAGTGTTCATGAGTTTAGTCCTCTTAGATCAGATAGTTAGAAAGCGGGGCGTCTTACCACGGGTTTTTCCAGCTTTTGGGCTGATCCCCGTTGAGAACGCGGGTGATTTCTTCGGCAGCGTTGCGTTGCAGCACCGCGACCGACCGTTCGGAATACCAGGCGGCGTGGTCGGAAACGATGGTATTGGGGCTGCGCAGCAGTGGATTGTCGGGGGCGACAGGCTCCTGTTCGAACACGTCGATACCGGCACCAAAAACGCGGCCATCACTTAGCGCTTCGGCCAAGGCGGCCTCGTCGACCAAGCCGCCGCGCGAGACATTGATGACAATCGAGGTTGGTTTCATCAGCGCGATATGGTCGGCGTCCAGAATATGCCGCGTTTCGGGCGTCAGCGGGGCGTGCAGGCTAATCACGTCAGCGGTTTCGCAAAGTTCGGCAAGCTCCACTTTGCGCACGTCCGCCGCGTTGGCCGCGTCGTCTGGCAAATAGGGGTCGAAAACCAGGACAGATGAAAATCCCAGTGCCCGAAACTTTTGCGCAGCTTGCAGGCCAATTTTGCCACACCCGATCAGACCCAGCGTGGCGTTTTCCCGACTGGGGATCAGGGCCGATTGGCCGATGCCCCATTGACCTTGTCGTACCTCGACATCGCGCGAAGGGATACGCCGCTGTACCGCCAGATACAGCGCCAGTGCGTGTTCGCTGACCTCGGTTTCGGCCCCATAATCGGGAACATTTGCGACATAGATACCGCGCGACTGAGCGTAATCCAGATCGATGTTGTCGACGCCCACCCCATAGCGGACGACGATTTTTAGGTTTGGACAGGCATCGATCACGGCCGCATCCACCGTGCGTTCCCGCACGAGGATGGCGACCGGATCCAGCGCCTGAAGGGCCGGGACCGCCTCAGTTTCCGGCGCAACCGGCGCGATCTGAACGCCTTGCTCGGCCAGCACCGAGGCTTCGGTGTCATAGGCGGCATAACCGGGTTCGAGAATTGCGATGGTCTGGCTGGTCATGTGACGGTCCCTCGGCATGGGTTACTGCGCTTTGTAGGCTTCGACAGCAGCGTCGAGGCGATCAGGCCATTCCTCGCCAATCTCGCCCACGATGTATTCGCGCACGGCAGGCTGGGCCGCTTCACGGAACATCGCTTTCTGCTCGGGGCTAACGGGGACCACTTCCATGCCTTTTTCCGACAGGATTGCGGTTGCGTTCGCGTCCTGTGCAGCGGTCATGCCACGGTGGATCGTTTTCGAGATCTCAACGCACTGCTCAACGGCTTTTTTCTCGTCGTCGGTCAGGCTCTCATAGAACATGTCCGACATCAGATAGGCGTGCCAGCTGAACACATGCCCATCCAGCGAGACGTATTTCTGGTGCTGATAGAGCGAGGCGTTGACGATGTTGGTCACGCCGTTTTCCTGACCGTCCACAACGCCTTGCTGCAGAGCGCCAGGCAGTTCAGGCCACGGAACCGGGGTCGCCGAGGCGCCCAGGCTTTCGACCAGGGTCACCCAGACCGGCGCGGTCATTACGCGCATTTTCAGACCTTCCATATCGGCAGGCTCGGCGACTGGTTTCACGTTGTTGGTGAAGTTGCGCACACCGTTATCGGCCACGCCAAAGTTGCGGATGCCGGTTTTGGCCAGCATATCCTCGGCCAGCGCGTCACCGAATTCGCCGTCCATGACCGACCAAGCCATGGCCTGATCGTCAAACAGGTAGGGCATCGCCAGAACCGAGAAGGGCTTGTAGACGGCCGAGATCGGACCATCATGGATCGCCGCCATCTGAACGGTGCCCAGTTGCAGGCCTTCCATGATCTCGGAACCGCCACCCAGCTGCGAGGCCGGGAAGATCTGAACGTCGATCGAGCCCGAGGTTTTGCCTTCGACGCAAGCCTCGAACGCCAACGCGGCGGCGTGTTTCGGCGAGCTTAGGTCAGCGGCCTGAAAATGCGCGTATTTCAGCTCTTTCGCCGAGGCTGCGCCTGCGGCGGTCATTGCAACAACGGCTGTTGCCGTCATCAGTTTCGACATGGTTTTCATGAGGATCCTCCCTTTCATGTCAGTTCGCAAATCCAAAGAAGTTGGGGACGAAGGTGCTTACGCCGGGCACAAGAATGACCAGAAGCAGCACCACGAGTTCAGCCAACAGCAGCGGCAGCACCGCTTTTGACAGCTTTTCAATTTTCAGTTGTCCGACCGTGGCGATCACAAACAGCACCGGACCAACCGGGGGTGTGATCATGCCAATGGTCAGGTTCAGGACCAGCATCATGCCGAATTGCAGGGGGTCGATACCGGCAGAATAGGCGATGGGGCCCAGGATCGGCGTCAGGATGATCAGCGCTGGCAGCGTGTCGATGAAAAACCCGCAGATCAGAGCAAAGGCGGCCAGAATGAACAGGATACCCAGACGGTTATCGGTGATCTGAGTGATTAGTTTCGCCAGCTCCTGCGGGATTTGCAGGTAGGTCAGCAGCCAGGCGAAAATGGACGCCATTGCCACGATCAGGAAGACCGACGATGTCACAACTGCAGCCCGTACAAACGCGGCATAAAGCGTTCTGAAGGTAAAGGCCCCGCAGGATGAAGCCAAGGAACAGAGCGTAGGCTGAGGCAACCGCGCCTGCCTCGGTAGGGGTGAAGACACCGAACAAGATTCCGCCCAGAATAATCGCTGGCATGATCAGAGCCGGAATGGCCGACAGGGTCGCACTGCGCAGTTCCAACATGGTGGCGCGATGCTCGCGCCCGCGATAGCCGTATTTCGTTGACACGACATGGTTTGCGATGGCCAGCGAGACGCCCAGCAGCACACCCGGTACGATCCCGGCCAGAAATAGCCCTGCGACCGTTACACCATTGGTCGAAATCGCAAAGATCACAGCCAGAATTGAGGGGGGAATAATCGGCCCGATGGTGGCCGTGGCGGCGGACAGGGCACCCGCATAGTTCTTTTCATACCCCGCTTCGCGCATCATACGCATGACGATGGCCGAAGGGCCGGCCGCGTCTGCCAACGCTGAGCCACTGATCCCGGCAAACAGCATGGACACAAGAATGTTCACATGACCCAAGCCACCGCGCACGTGCCCAACGATTGCATTGGCAAACCGCAACAGCGCGTTTGTCAGGCCGCATGCGGTCATCAGCTCGGATGCGAGGATGAAGAATGGCACCGCCATCAGGGGAAAGCTGTCGATCCCCGCGAACATGCGTTGGGTTGCGACCAGCGGGTTCAGTGAACCGTCAATAAAAATCGCTGACAGCCCTGCAATACCCATGGTGAAGGCCACGGGAACACCCAGAAACAGAGTCGCAAAAAACAGAATGATTAGCGTTTTTGCCACGGCTCAGACCTCCGCCTCATCGCCTTCGGGGTTGGGCCCGTGTTCAAACTCTTGGCTTACGAAGCGTTTTGCGAAAAAGGCCAGTTGTATCAGGAACAACGCGCACCCGATCGGGATCGCAAGATAGGGAATGCCGCGTGAAATGCCGGTAGACATGGTTTCCTTGTTCCAGCCGAACTCGACAAACTGGATGCCCAACCACAGCATCGTCGCCATGAACGCAAACATGACCAGGACAATGCCCCACCGCAGCAACCGAGCCAGAGCCTCTGGCAACAAATCGGGAATTGTGGTGATCGCGACCAGCCGCCCCTCGCGCAGGGCAAGGCCGGCGCCGCAAAACGCGCCTAGGATCATAAGGTGTCTGGCGACCTCTTCAACCCAGGCGAAGGATGTGCCCAGCCCATAGCGCCCGACTACATTGGCAAAGACAATTGCAAACACACCCGCCAGTGCCAACGCAACCAGCGCACGGTTTAGTGCAACGATCCATGTCTCCAGAGTTTGCAAAGACGCCCCTCCCAATGCCGCCTCATCATGGGAATCAAGACTGGCATACAGTATGCCAATGTGTCAACACTAACACATTGTATGCTAGATACACTGCTGCTACTGTCGAACCGAGGAGAGCGACATGGGCTTATTCAACAGACCGAAATCATTGACGGAATTGGTCACCGAGAACCTGCGTGAGCGGATTATCAAAGGTGAATTCGAACTTGGTGCGCAATTATCCGAGGCACGAATCGCCAAGGACCTTGAGGTCAGCCGCACCCCAGTTCGCGAAGCAATCAACCGACTTGAGATGGAAGGTTTGTTGGTTATCGAACCGCAACGCGGCTCGTTCGTGTTCAACCTTGAGCCCGAAGAGCTGGCAAAACTATGCGATGCTCGTGTCTGTTTGGAAACCGCCGCAATGACTGCAGCCATGCAGACCAATCTGAGTGCATTGCATTCAGCGCTAACTGATTGCGTCTCAAGAATGACAGCTGCTCGAGAAGCCGGAGATGACGCCGAATATCTGTCTGAGGATACCGTTTTTCACCAAAGCCTGTTCAATTGCGCTGACAATCGGTTTCTGAATGACGCCTACCAAACCATCGCCCTGAAAATGGCGGCCCTGCGTAGCCGTTTGGGCCATCACCCTGATCACATGGACAAGTCCTATCGCGAACATATCGAACTGGTCGATTGTGTCGAAAAAGGTGACGTTTCAAAGGCTTTGTCGGTCTTGAAACTGCATATAGATCGGAAAGAGGGCTCTTACTGGAATGATGCAACGAAATTGGATTCCGGGTTGCTCAATCCGTCATAACCAGTTGTTCAAACAAGCGACAAGATTGTAGGAAACCCATAGACGTTACGGCGGTGCTGAAATCAACGCGAGTCATTCCGCCTTCGTTTTGAAAGCGGCCGAAGCCCGCGTTGACACACTCCTCACGTTACATAATAGTTTTTCCAACTTGCTGATAAACAACGCGGTTTGAGAATTTTTCAGTCGCTTTCCAGGTTGAGCTGGAGGTGATTTTCTCAAACCAATCGTAAGAAGCAGCCTTTCAGGCCATTCCATCTAAGGATTTATCCAATGACCCAACCATCAACTGCAACCATTATGAATGATCTGATGAATGGTGAACTCAGGGCCGCGCACCTGTACTGGCAAGCTGGTGCGTGGTGTGTTGAACGCAACCTGAACGGCTGCTCGGAACTTCTGTTAAGCCACGCGGATGAGGAGCTGACGCATATGAAAAAGATGCTCAATTACCTTGTCGATTGCGAATGGCCGATCCGATTCAAAGCTTTGCCAGAGCCAAAAGTTGAGACGAGCTCGGTCCAGGAGCTGTTCCAGTTGATCCTCGATCACGAGAAGAAAGTGACCGATGGGATCAACGCTGCAGTGAAAGAAGCGCAGGCGTCTGATGACCACAGCACCTTCGAGTTTCTGCAATGGTTCGTGATGGAGCAGCGCGAGGAAATTAAAACATTTCAGGGCATAATCGACCGGATCAAATTGATCGGAGACGGGCCGCACTCGCTTTATTACATCGACAAGGAAGTTGCGGAGATATCTGCGACAATGGCATCCGGAAACAGCGCACCAGTGGCCTGAGACCAGAACCGCTCGGGTGTCAGCATTATCGTGGGTTCTGAGCGTACACTCGACCGGCACAAGAGGTTCGGGATTCGCGCAACAGTGCTCGTGTGAACTGGCCCTTGGGTTGTTCCTGGGTGACTCTTCAACCTCGCAAAATCAACCTTCTGTTCTGTCGCTCGCTGCCAACCGGCAGAGACCACGCGCTGATAATGCAGCTGATTTGGTTGCCCGAAATAGTGTTTGGCGCCCCAATTTCTGGTGATCAACGTCAGTGGCCGCGGATCGCAAAGCGTCACATGCGATCTTTTGGTTGAAAAATCGGGATTTTCACGTTCAACAAGGGTCAAGCCAATTCGATAGCATCAAGGATAGCAATATGCAGAGCGTTCTCGTAACCGGTTCTTCCGGCTTCATCGGCTATCATTTGAGCAAATTGCTGCTGGAACACGGCTATCGCGTTGTGGGTCTGGACGCTCTGAACGACTATTACGACGTAGCTCTGAAAGAGACCCGGCAGAGCATGCTGGCTAGCGGGTTAAATGGAGAAAACTTTAGCCCTGTGCTTGGAAAGGTCGAAACGCCCGATCTGTTGCTGAATCTCTTTGCAGAACACAAGTTCGATTATGTCGTGCACCTCGCGGCGCAAGCTGGCGTGCGGTACTCAATCGAAAACCCGCGTGCATATCTGGAAAGCAATTTAAACGGGACGTTCGAGATCCTGGAAGCCGCTCGGGCGCACCCTCCTAAACATCTGCTTTTGGCATCGACTTCTTCCGCTTTCGGGGCCAACACCGAGATGCCCTACAAGGAAACACAACGCGCTGATTTCCAGATGTCTTTCTATGCCGCCACCAAAAAAGCGACGGAAAACATGGCGCATTCCTACGCTCATCTTTTTGACCTGCCAGTCACCATGTTCCGTTTTTTCACTGTGTATGGCCCTTGGGGTCGGCCGGATATGGCGCTGTTCAAGTTCACCAAAGCAATCCTCGAAGGTCAGCCCATTGACGTCTACAATCACGGCGATATGAAGCGCGATTTTACTTATGTCGAAGATCTCGTAGAAGCTATCCGCCTGTTAATGGATACTATTCCAGTTCGCCCAGCGAACGGACAAGTCCCCGAGGGTGACAGCTTGTCACCAGTTGCGCCTCATCGGGTGGTAAACATCGGCAACAACGATTCAGTCCATCTGACAGCGTTCATCGAAGCAATCGAAAAGACGACCGGTATCAAAGCAGAAAAGAACATGATGCCGATGCAGCCCGGGGATGTTCCTGCAACCTGGGCAGATGCTTCACTGCTGAAGGACTTGACCGGATATCAGCCCAAGACTTCGATCGAAGACGGTGTGGCTGAATTCGTAAAGTGGTTTCGGGACTATTATCGCCCCAATGCCGCTGGAGCCGATACAAGCAGAGTTTAGCTACCGTCGATGCCGTGACAAACGTGTCGGTAGACTGGTCAAGCGTATCGAAGAAAAAATTAGTCGCGATCCCTATTGCTGATGGTTAACGCGTCCCAGTCCAAGCCGAATTTCTGCAGGTATTTACGAAGTCGGTCCGCATCGTTGTGAGTTTTGCGCCTTTGTCGAGACGCCGCAAACAACATGCGGCCCGCTGCGCTAAGGCTGTGCGCGTTCCGGCAGGTGTCGATAACCTTGGCCAGTTGCACTAGATCGAATGGATCAATGTCCGCCGCAGCGGCGCCAAGCACGTTTTGTACCAACGTAAAATCCGTATCAGATGTGGCGGCAGCCCAACTGGCTCGTAGATATGCAATCTCTTCCTCGACCATGGCCCGAGTGATCCGGCCACGTGGCGCAAGGGTGCACAAGCGTTGGATCGAGCCGCTGAAATCCCGAAAATTGCCCTGCCACGACGTGGCCGGATTGGTCGCGAATTTCAGATAAGCCTCATGCGCATCCGCATTAAAGCCCACCTGCGTACCCAGTGTGCGCTCGGATCGGGCAAGTTCAAACTTCAGGTTTGCCTCAATATCTTCACGTCGTTCGCGCAGAGCGGGCAGCGTAAAGCGCCACATATTCAGGCGCGCCAAAAGATCAGGTCGGAACTCTCCGGCAGCAGTCAGCGCGTGCAGGTCTCGGTTGGCCCCAGCAATGATCTGAAAACGGCTGGTGACTTCGTGATCGGACCCCAAGGGGTAGAACCGTCCCGTTTCAATTGCGTGCAGCAGGATCGATTGTTCGTTCCAACCCAACTCATCAATTTCATCCAGAAACAGCACGCCGCCATCGGCCTCGCGCAGTAAACCGCCGCGCTCGGTTCCGGCTTGCCCCAGATAGCTGCGCCGCTGACCAAACAACGTGGCCAGAGCATCTGGCCCGTTCAGCGTGGCACAGTTGACATGAACCAACCGGCCTTTAACCCGTCGACGATCCAGTTTGAGCCTGTAAATCCGCTCGGCCAACTCAGTCTTGCCGGTGCCGGTTTCGCCCAAGAGCAAGATCGGCTCGTCCGAATTGCTGGCGATCAGCTCGATCCGGTCGATCAGGGCATTGTACTGCGCATTGCGCGTTTCGATCCCACCTTTGAGTTGATCGCTGTATTCCCGCGACAATTGATCGAACCGCTGCTGCAGTGCGTTGTAGCGGCTGAGGTCCAGGTCAATTATATCGAACTTGGGGATCTGTTCGTCCGGGCCGGGAGGGCCGGTCTGGATCAACCGGGCGGGGATATGGCGGCTTTCGGTCAATAGAAACCAGCAGATCTGCGCCACATGTGTGCCGGTCGTAAGGTGCACATGGTATTGCTCGCGATCTTCATCAAAACCGTATCCGCGTGCAAAGTCGAAAAGCTTGCCATAGACCTCCTGAAAATCCCACGGATCATCCAGATCCATCTGTTGTAGCAGAACTTCGGTTTTCGGCGAGATTTCCTCGATCTCGCGTTTGACCTGATGGGCGAGGCGGTTGAATTTCAGATCATATAGCAATTCCAGCCGATGCACGTCGAAATGATCGTGCATGGTTAGGCTGGGCGTAGGCTTCCAGCGTCTTTTCTTGCCCATGTCCAATTGGGTGCCGAGGGATCCGATGACGACATTTTTCATAGCGTATACATTTTTATAATGTTCGAGATCTTAGTATCGTATTTCTAGATACTGAATTGTGCAATTCCTGTTTTTGTGATTTTAAAACAAAGGCTTGCTTCAATATTAGCTTTTTCTCTGTTCCGAGCGTATGCCATGCAAAATAGTCCTTACAACAAATGAGGACGAAGAAATGGCGAACAAATCCGTGTTTGCATCGATGAAAGGCCGGTTGCTGCCGAAGGCAACTGCGAAGAACGCGCATGGCGCACCGGCCTACGCTTATTCTGATGCCCATGCTCTGGCTCAGGTCGCTGTAACCGGGACCTTTGGGGGCATGTTCTATCAGTCGCCGCAGGAAGAACTGGAATATGTTCTGGATGTGGCCGAGGCGGTCGAGCCGAAGTTTCTGGCGCAAGCGGCCATCTATGCCCGCCAGTCAGGTTACATGAAGGATATGCCAGCCGTATTACTGGCCGTTCTGGCCCGGCGTGATCCAGCCTTGTTCCGTGCGGCGTTTGGCCGTGTGGTTGATACCGGCAAGATGCTGCGCACGTTTGTGCAAGTCATCCGGTCAGGTCAGACAGGGCGCAAGTCTCTGGGATCTGCGCCGAAGGCGATGGTGCAGAACTGGCTGAACACCGCGTCCGACCGGGCGCTGCTGAACGCCAACATCGGGAATGACCCGTCTTTGGCGGATGTGATCAAAATGGTGCACCCGAAACCGACCTCGGCCGAGCGGGAGGCGTTGTTTGCCTGGATCGTCGGGCGGCCGTGTAATCTGGCACGGCTGCCAAAGGCCCTGCAGGACTGGATCGCATTCCGTGAAACCGGCAAGGGCCAAGTACCGGATGTGCCGTTCCAGATGCTGACGCAGCTGGAGCTGTCGCCGCAACACTGGGCGCGGATCGCGCGCAAAGGATCGTGGCAGATGGTGCGCCAGAACCTGAACACGTTTCAACGTCACGGTGTTTTTGAGGTGGCGAAGAACGTGGAAAACGTCGCAGCGCTGCTGCGGGATCCGAAGGCGATCGCCAAGGCGCGTGCGTTTCCGTACCAGCTGATGGTGGCGGCGCAGAACGTGACTGGCGATATGCCGAGGCAGATCGTGGACACGCTGCACGATGCGATGGAAATCGCTGTGCAGAACGTACCGCAGGTTACGGGGCAGGTTGTCGTGTGCCCGGATGTGTCCGGTTCGATGACCTGGGCTGTGACCGGGTACCGCCCAGGGGCAACCTCGGCCGTGCGGCACGTGGATGTGGCCGCATTGGTTGCAGCGTCGTTTCAGCGGGTGAACCGCGGATGTCAGGTGCTGCCGTTCGATTTCGACGTGCGTGATGTGCGTTTGGAGCCGCGCGACACGATCCTGACCAATGCCGAGCGTCTGGCCGCGCTGGCCGGAGGTGGTACGAACTGTTCCGCTCCGCTGGCTTGGTTGAACAAGCGTGGTCGCGCACCGGATTTGGTGGTGTTTGTGTCCGATAACCAATCCTGGGTGGATGCCCGGAATGGTGGACAGGGCACAGCGATGTTGAAGGAATGGGACGTGATCAAGCGTCGCAACCCGACGGCCAAACTGGTCTGCATCGACATCGCCCCATACGGGACCACGCAGGCGCAGACACGTGCCGATGTGCTGAACGTCGGCGGGTTCTCGGACGCGGTCTTTGACCAGATCGCTGCCTTTGCCGCCGGTCAGACCGGCCCGGATCACTGGGTCGGTGAGATCGAAAAGATCGACGTATAAAAAGGGCGCGGGCGGTACGCCGCCCGGCCAATCGAACAACATCAGGCAGAATGCCGGTGGGACTACATCGCTGAACCCGATCCGCGCCCGTAGAGGGCGCCGTCTCACCACTCCTTGTCTGCCTGACCCAAATTGAACAAAACATCTCGGCGAATGCCGGTGGAACTACAGATTGTTAATCTCCTGGTCGCGGGTTCGAATCCCGCTCGTCCGAGCCCATTGTGGGATGGACGGTAGCTCAGTCGGGTAGAGCGGGCGTTTCACCCAAACCTTTGTCGTCGAGACCCAAAACGAAAGGAAATCCCTGCGAATGACGAAGGAACTACATGGCACCACAGGGACAGGTCGAGCGGGTTCAAATCCCCTCCGTGCCGGTGCCCAGACGGCAAACGCATCTGCCCATTCAGATGCGGGGCGGGCCTCCCGAATTGTTTCTTCCCAACTTGTCGCCGGGGCAAAGATGTATTGGGCGAATGCCCGCAGACCTACAGGTAGACGCGCCCGAAAGGGCGGCATGGATTTCCATGTCGTGCTGGTTCAAGCCCAGCCCGGAGCAATCCGGTAGCGGAAAAACAGTTTGCGAACACCTTGTCGCCCAGTCAGTTTGGATTTGTGAGTAGATACGATGACGGAAGAACGCACATTTGACCCGGTGACCGGAGAGCACCTGAAAGACTGGGGCCACCGCCCCGGCAAACAATTCCCAGCCCTGTTGGCGCGCGCAAATGAGATGCGGGCTGATGGGTTCGGTTTGGTGCGTATTCGGCAGGAATTGGAGGGCGAGATTCCTCCGCCCCCAGCAACAATGGATCTGCGCGCGCCCGGTGAGGTGGCATTTCACGAAAATATCGACGCGACGCACCCGGATGAGGAAGACAACGTCCAAAAAGTGCGTGAGACGATGACCGCGTTGATGCGGACGCCGACGATCGAGGCCGGGGCGATTATGCCCGATGCCTGCCCAGCCGGGCCGGTCGGCACGATCCCGGTTGGTGGCGTGGCCGCGGCGCGGAATGCGATCCATCCAGGAATGCACTCGGCGGATATCTGTTGCTCGGTGATGATCACCGATCTGGGCGACGCGGACCCCAAGGCCGTGTTAGATGCGGCGCAATCGGTGACGCATTTCGGGCCGGGCGGGCGACCGCAGGGCAAGCGGTTCACCACCTCGCTGAAACTGCTGGATGCGTTCCGGGAAAATCCGTTTCTGGACAACCCAAAGTCACTGCGCATGGCACAAGAGCATATGGGCACGCAGGGTGACGGGAACCATTTCCTGTTCGTGGGACGCTCGCGCAAAACCGGGCGGACGGCGATTGTGACCCATCATGGTTCGCGAGGTCCGGGCGCTGTTTTGTATAAGAACGGCATGGCTGTGGCCGAGCGGTTCCGCAAAGAACTGTCGCCGCGCACGCCCAAACAGAACGCCTGGATTCCGGCGGATACGGATGAGGGGCGCGATTACTGGGACGCCCTGCAACTGATCCGCAAATGGACCAAGGCCAACCACAATGCGATCCATCAGGCGACGGTCGAAGCCGCGCGCGTGGGTGATGTGGGTGATCGGTTCTGGAACGAGCACAACTTTGTCTTCAAGCGTGAAGATCTGTTTTATCACGGCAAGGGCGCAACGCCGGCTTGGGGCGACTATGCCTCTGACGCGACGGGTCTGACGTTGATCCCGCTCAACATGTCCGAACCGGTTCTGGTCGTGCGGGGCAAGGACGCAGGTCACGGCCTAGGCTTCAGCCCACATGGCGCGGGGCGGAACTTTTCCCGCTCGGAACACAAGCGTCGGATGGGATCAGTCACGCCGGAACAGATGCTGAAGGCAGAAACCGAAGGGTTGGATATCCGGTTCCATGCGGGTGGCGTGGATGCATCGGAACTGCCGTCCAGCTACAAAAAAGCGGACAGTGTCGTGGCTCAGATCAAATCCTATGATCTGGCCGAAATCGAAGACTACATCGATCCCTACGGCTGCATCATGGCCGGCGACGTGCCGCCCTTCTGGCAAAACCGCAAGAAGGGCCGCAGATAGGCGATGCATTACACCCTCTGCCCAAGTGGGGCAGGGGGGTCACGCTAAAATAGTTGGCCCGCCTTCCGGCTCGTCAACATTCTCGACATGTTCCTGCGCCAAAACATTCAAAAACAGTTTGGCAACGCGTGACATTCCCGGTTGCTTCCGCGTCGCAGCCGCAAATCTGGTGCGATAGCGGATTTGATCAGGCAGAACTGACTTCATAATTTTCCGCTCGACAAATTTCTGAGCCAGATGATCGGGCAGAAAGCCAAGGTAACGACCGGACAAAATCAGGATCGCCAACGCTTGCTCATTCTGCACTTTGGCCACGCGCCGGAACCCTAGCTGCTGACCATAGATCAGGTTTGGCGAGTTCACATTCAGCCCTGCATAGCTGAATCGACTAATTTCTGTTGGTCCAATATCGTCCGCCGAAGCGTCAAACATGGGGTGGTCTTTTCCGCAATAGAGAAACATGTTTTCACCATAAAGCGGAGCGTATTGCAGACTGGTGGATGGCCGGTGCAATGCGATTATTCCGATGTCCAACTGCCCACCGATGACCATGGTTTCGATCACGTTCGGTGGTTCCTGAGACAACTCAATCTGCACGGCCGGTGCCGCCTCGTTGAAGTTATGGATTGCGCGCGCAAGGTGAGATTCCGGGTTCGAAGCACATTGATCGAACAAGGCGATCCGAACGGTCCCGACCAGTTGCTCTTTGATCTCGTTCACTTCGGTCCTGAACTGCGAGACCGAAATCAGCAACTCTTCGGCGGCGTGCAGAACCTTTTCACCATCGTCCGTCAGCGAAAACCCGGACGGTCCGCGATTGCAAAGCTTTAGGTCAAGCCGCAATTCGAGGTCCGAAAGGTGTTTTGAGATCGTGGACTTGCCGATATTCAACTCGATCTCGGCGGCAGAGAGGCCACCGCACTCGACAACAGATTTGAATATCCGCAGCAGGCGAATATCAGCATCCCCAATGCGTGTGGCAAGCGAATTGTGTTTCATCTCTCAAGTTCGATATTTGTGAAACCTTTCGCGCAAACTTTAGCAACGAAGAAACACTTTGCGCAAGCTAGGTTCGCCTCGCCGAGGCAGAATCGGACTGGCTTACTCTCTCCCCAAGCTAGCGCGCACCTCGCAAAATCTGACAAATGGGAGGAAATCCATGTCATTTATCAACAAGCTTGGCACCTTCACTGCTGCCGTGTCCGTGACAGCGCTGATGGTCGCGGGTGCGGCGGATGCAAAAAACTTCAAGATCGCGGTAGGCGACAGCGCCGGTAGCGCACAAGAGGCTTTGGGCATCGCTTTCGTTAAGGCGCTTGAAGAGAAATCGGGCGGCGAGCACACAGCGACCCTGTTTCTGAACGGCCAGTTGGGCTCGGAACAGGACACCGTGAACGAAGCAGCGATCGGCACACTGGATATGTCGCTGCTGGCGATCAACAACATCACGCCCTTCTCACCGTCGGTAGGTGTATTCACACTACCTTACGTGATCCTTAGCCTGGAAGATGCAGAAAAGCTTACCCAAGGTCCGATTGGTCAGGAATTGACTGAAAACACCATCCGGGACGCAGGTGTCCGCATCATTGGCTGGACGTATACAGGGTTCCGTCGCCTGACCAACTCGAAAAAACCGGTCAGCTCGGTTGCCGACCTGCAGGATTTGATCATCCGCGTTCCCAAGAACGAAATCATGATTGAAACCTACAAGGCATGGGGCATCAACCCGACCCCTATGGCGTGGTCGGAAACCTTCACCGGTCTGCAGACAAAGGTGGTTGACGGTCAGGACAACCCGTATCTGACCATCAACGCGATGAAGTTCTACGAAGTTCAGGACCACGTCACCAACCTGCGTTACATCTTCTCGATCGAGCCGCTGATCATCTCCGAAGCGGTCTTCCAAGACCTCTCCGAAGAAGAGCAGCAAATGATCCTGGAAGCAGGGCAAGAAGCGACTTTGGCGTCGGCTCAGTTCCTGCGCGATTCCGAGGCGGCCATCAAAGAAGAGCTGACCTCGAAGGGTATGGAAATCATCGATCCCGAGAACGACGAAGCCGAGTTCATCGAGCTGGCGACCGGTGCCGTATGGCCGCAGTTCTATGACTCCATCGGTGGCGTCGAGAAGCTGAACGCGGTTCTCGAGGCCATCGGCCGCGAGCCGGTCCAGGAATAATCGCCCAAGAACAAATCAGAAAAGAGCGCTTCGGCGCTCTTTTCACATAAGGGAGGAAGGGAGCGAGATGTTCTGGAAATTTCTGGACAACATAGAAAGTGTCATTTGCCGAATATTACTATCTGGGTTCGTCTGTCTGCTGTTTGTGCAGATCGTCGCGCGTGAAGTGTTCGGGTTTTCAATCAGCTGGATCGAAGAGCTCTCGGTCTACATGTTCGTCTGGTTCGTCTATTTTGGTGCCAGCTACGCGGCGCTGAAGGGCGCACATAACCGGGTCACGTTCCAGTTCAAGTTTCTGCCCAGTGGCTATATCAAGTACATCGAAGCCTTTGCCGATCTCTTCTGGCTCTTCTTCAATGTCTACTTCCTGTATCTGGCTACGGATTTTGTCTTCAACAAGATGAACAAGTTCTGGAAATCCCAGACCTTGGGCATTGAGATGAAGTACATCTACATGGTGCTGCCTCTGGCTTTTGCACTGATGACCTTCCGCATCATTCAGGTGAACTACCGCCGTCTGATCAAGGGCGAGGATATCTCGGACCCGGATCAGATTGATCTCGACGAAATCAAAGCCGCCACCGAAGCGGCCAAGAAAGACTAAGGGCAGGGAGGACACGTCATGGAATCCGAAATCGTCACAATTCTGTTTGGCTCATTCCTGCTTTTGCTGCTGATCGGCGCACCGATCACCGTAGCTCTGGGTGTAGCTTCACTGTTTTCGTTCCTATATCTGGGCGAAAACCCCATCAAATTTGTGCAGATCGCTTTTACATCGGTCGGGGCTTTCCCGCTGATGGCGCTGCCCGCCTTTATCCTTGCCGGTGCCTTGATGGAGGCGGCCGGCATATCAAAACGCCTGATCAATGTCGCGGAAAGTCTAGCCGGACCATTTACCGGCGGTATCTCAGCTGCGACGGTTATGGCCTGTTTGTTCTTCGGTGCCATTTCGGGCTCGGGCCCGGCGACAACCGCGGCGGTGGGGATGCTGATGATTCCTGCCATGATCAACCGCGGCTATGAGCGCGGCTATGCCTCGGCGATCACGGCCTCGTCAGGTGGCCTCGGGATCATTATTCCTCCCTCCATTCCGATGGTGATCTTCGGCATCGCCGCGCTTGGCATGGCACCACCGCCCGAAGCGGTCGAGAAATTCGGCACCTTCCAGTCGGTTTCGATTTCGAAACTCTTCATCGCGGGCTTTGTCCCAGCCTTCCTGATTGCCACCAGTCTGCTGATCCTGAACTTTTTCATGTCGAAAAAGCGTGGCTACAAAGGTGTGGCGGAAGGCTGGTCCATCCGTCACGTCGGCTGTGAGATGTACCGTGGTTTCTGGTCGCTGATGGCTCCGCTGGTGATCCTCGGCGGTATCTACACGGGGTTCTTCACCCCGACCGAAGCCGCCATTGTCGCAATCTTCTACACGCTGGTCGTGGGCGTGGTGATCTATCGCGAACTGACATGGCAATCGTTGTTCCAATCGCTTGAGGCCACAACATGGCTGACCGGGCGGGTGCTGCTGATCCTGTTCACTGCGACTGTGTTTGGCCGCCTGTTGGTGGAAAACCAGATCCCGGCGATCATCGCGGATTCGATGCTCAGCTTCACCGACAACCTCTATGTTATCTGGGCGCTGATCATCTTCTTCCTGTTGTTCGTCGGAATGTTCATGGAGACGCTGGCCACCATTCTGATCCTTGTGCCGGTGATGCTGCCGGTGGCCTATTCGGTAGGGATCGATCCGATCCACTTTGGTGTGGTGATGGTTTGCACTTTGGGCATCGGTTTCCAGACGCCGCCGCTGGGTGAGAACCTGTTCATTGCGTCGGGGATTTCGAACATCACGATCGAGCAAATCTCACTGCGGGCGCTGCCCTTTGCGGCTGCCAATACGATCGCGATCTTCATCATCGCCTTTTTCCCTGAATTGTCGCTGTGGCTGCCACGGCTGCTGGGCTACTAACCCGGAAAGGATGACGACATGAAACAATTAGTCACCAACATCCTGTTCGCAACAGACTTGTCGGCGAATTCACCCCACGCCCTGCGTTATGCAGCCAGTATTGCGCAGGGCACCGGGGCGCAAATTCACGTGCTGCACGTTAATGAACCATTGTCGGACGACGCCAAAATCACGATGGAGATGTTCATCCTGAATGAGGAGACCCGCAAAACAGCTATGTCGCGCCGTCACGAGATGGTGCGCAAGGTATTGGCTGAAAGGCAGGCCAACTTCTGGGCGCGCTTCGAAGGAGATGATGCGAAAATCCGTGATCAGGTAACATCTGTCGAGGTTACCGACGGTCATCCGGCCGAAGTTATTCTGCGCCGTTCAGTCGAGCTAAACTGCGACCTGATTGTACTTGGCGCGCATGATCACGGCTTCTCGCACACATTTCTGGGCACCGTCGCGAAACGTGTGCTACGTCGATCTCGGATACCAACGCTGATCGTTCCGAACCCTGACGACACCTAGCACTCGTCGTTCAGAAAATCGCACCGGCCGCAACTCAGTGACCGCCAATTACTTGGCGGTCACTTTCGTCAGACTGGTGTTAATCCGCCTTTCGTTCTGGCCCTAACGCCGTGTTGTTTGATGGGTCAAAACCGTATTCAAAGGCGGGGCGGTGTGTCCGGCCGTTTTCTATATG
>NZ_JBQGAN010000026.1:0-50108 GCF_056542865.1 Ruegeria sp. AA6 | reverse complement strand
AGAAGATGAAATCGCCCGCGTCGAGCGTGCCCTCGGCCACACCGAGCAGGGTCAGCGTGTTGCCCAGCCCATCGCTGATGATCGCCTCGGCACCACCCGACAGGTGCTCGGCCTGCAGGTCGGCGAACCCGGTGATCGCTTCTACGCCGCTGAGGTCGATCAGATCACCGGCGCTGAAGTCGAGCACCTCGTCCGTGCCGGTCGAGAAGACAAACGTGTCGCTGTCCCCGCCACCGCGCAGCGTGTCGTTGCCGCTGCCACCGTCCAGCACGTCCATGCCGGCCCCGGCAAAGAAGTCGTCATCGTCCGCCCCGCCCAGCAGCGTGTCATCGCCGGTGCCGCCAAACAACGTGTCGTTTCCGGCTCCGGCCCAGACCTCGTCATTGCCGGCGCCACCGCCGGCATTGTCGTCGCCGTCGCCACCGAACACGGTGTCGTTGCCGCTGCCACCGAACAACCCGTCATTGCCGTCGCCGCCACCGATATTGTCGTCGTCAGCTCCGCCATAGACCTCGTCGTTGCCGGCCCCGGCAAAGAACAGGTCATTGCCAGCTCCACCGCCCATCAGATCCGCGCCTTGGCCGCCGTAAGCCTCGTCATTGCCAGCGCCGCCATAGATCGTGTCGGCCCCGCCACCGCCGCCCAGAATGTCATTTCCGTTCTGGCCGAGCACCAGATCGGCACCCCAGCCGGCATACAGCTGGTCTGCCGCGTCGCCGCCTTCCAGCGTGTCCGAACCGTTGCCACCCAGCAGCGTGTCGATGCCGATACCACCGTCCAGCATGTCGTTGCCAACACCACCATTCAGAGCGTCCTTGCCGTTGCCGCCATAGAGGACATCATCGCCGCTGTGGCCGGTGATGCTGTCATGACCGTCGCCACCGTCCAGCGTGTCATTGCCGTTTTCACCGCCCTCGATGGTATCCCGGCCACCCCGACCTTCGATCAGGTTATCCTGGTCGTTCTTGCCGGTGAGGGTGTCGCCGCGATCACGCGAGCCCCACACCTCTTCGAAATTGCTGATCGTGTGGGTGAAGGCCTCACCCCGCCAGATGCCGGTCGCAATGCCGGTTTCCAGATTGACGTTCACCGCCTCGACCCCGGTCCGGTCATAGCGCAGCAGGTCGAACCCGTCGCCGCCATCGGCGGTGTCATTGCCCGCCATCAGGATGATCCGGTCGCGCCCGTCGCTGCCGATTACATTGTCGTCCAGCATCGTGGCTCGGAAGCTGGAGACGAGCTCAACCCCGTTGATCGTGTCCTGTCCGCCAAACCCGTCATTGGAGATGATGCCGGTCTGTAAATCCGCCGTCACACCGGTGCTGACACCCCACCAGATGGAGTCGATGCGCACATGAGTGCCACCGGTGCCGCTTAGATTGATGGTGTCGTCGCCACCCCGGGCGCCGATTGAGATATACCCTTCCGGTCCGGTGGTGAAATTGATCGTGTCGTCATAGTAGGTGGCGTAAAGTCCGAAGCCGCCATTGCTGGCGGTCAGTGGATTGTTGAGGTCGTAGATCGTGGTTGTGCCGTTCACGCCCTTGTCAATACTGCCGCTGTTGGTGGCGGCGTTGAGGGTGGCCGTTACACCGGCTTCCAGGCTATACATGCCGATTTCGGAAAAGTTGTCAGGGCTCGACGCACCCGAGAAATCTACAATGTCATTGCCCGTGCCGGGCAAAATCCAGTCAAACCCGTTGTTGTCGCCGGGATTGAGATAGTCGTGGCCAGCGCCACCGTGCAGCGTGTCGTCGCCCTCGCCGCCGTACAGCAGGTCATTACCATCCCAGCCATCCAGTACGTCGTTGCCTGAATTGCCATACAGCTGGTCATCTTCACCATCGCCGACCAGCGTGTCATGACCTTCACCGCCGTACAGCGTGTCATTGCCGAAATCGCCGAGCACCAGGTCATTGCCAGCACCGCCATACAGCTCGTCATAGCCACTCCACCCATCCAGCGTGTCATTGCCATCGCCGCCGTACAGCAGGTCATCACCACCATCGCCGCCCAACTCGTCATGACCTTCGCCGCCGTACAGCGTGTCATTGCCGAAATCGCCGAGCACCAGATCATTGCCTGCACCGCCTTCCAGCAGGTCATTGCCCTCACCGCCATCCAGCAGGTCATGACCTTCACCGCCATCCAGCGTGTCATTGTCGAAACCGCCGAACAGTAAGTCATTGCCTTCACCGCCGTCCAGTGTGTCATCGCCATCCAGTCCCCCGATGGCGTCATCCCCGGCGCCTCCTTCCAGTATGTTGTCATTGTTATCGCCGATGATATCGTTGTGCTCGATACTGGTGCCGCTGATCGAGCTGAACGGGATTTCCTTGTCCGGGCCAAACGTGCTGGCTGCAGGGGGGATATCAAGACTCACCAAGGAATTGGCGAGGAAGTCGTTCCAGTCCGCCAGCGAGTTGAAAGTGGGCAGTGCATCGCCGCCCAGAAAGAAGATGTTCTGGGCATCGACCAGTCCGTGGGGTGGTACATCGGCGTCGATATCTTCGACAATCAGGATGGTTGATACGCGCGAAATGCCACCCGCATCGATCCAGTCCACCTGAAAGATCGAGGTGTCGGGTTCGTAGTCGGAACCCGAAAACAGTTCGCCGTCGATGCGGACAAAGTATCCATCCAGATTAATTTCAAAATAGAGATCGTCCGGCGCCGTATCACCCGGAGCCAGAGGCAGAACGCTGTAGCTCAATGAGGTAGTGTCGTTGTCCACGATCAGTTCCAGCGTGGTGCTCGATTTCACGCCCACATCCGCGTCGGCAAAATAGTCGTAATAGACGGAAAATCCGTTAATCGTATAGGTTGTCATGTGGATGGCCCCTTAAGTTCACTTATTTGGTGGCACCTGGTCCGATGTGCCCCAAATTTTTGTTTTTACCCAATAGCATGAGCGTAGCTTCTTCTATTCACCGCTAGTGGATAGACGCAAGATGTATTTGCCGGGTGCATCAGAATGACACTGGCTACACCCACAATCTTTGGTTGAGGTGGCGGAATATTAAGATGCAAAAAGCCCGGGCGTTTGGCCCGGGCTTTGCAATTCCGCAATTGGTTTATGTGGTTCAGAAGATGAAATCTCCGACATCGAGCGTGCCCTCGGCCACACCAAGCAGTGTCAGTGTATTGCCCAGGCCATCGCTGATCACCGCCTCGGCCCCGCCGGACAGGTGGTTGGCTTGCAGATCGGCGTAGTTGGAGATCGTGGTTACGCCGCTGAGGTCGATCACGTCACCCGCTCTGAAATCGATGATCTGATCGGTGCCGGCTGAAAACACAAAAGTATCGTCACCGCCGCCGCCGTGCAGCGTATCGGTGCCGGCTCCACCGTTCAGAGTGTCGCTGCCCGAACCGCCATAAAGCAGGTCGTTGCCATTGCCGCCCCAAACTGCATCCTGTCCGGCTCCGCCACCCGCAGTGTCATTGCCGCCGCCGCCGTAAATCTCGTCGTTGCCGTCCTGTCCCCAGAGGCGATCCCGGCCGCCGCCGCCACTGATTTCATCGTTGCCGGCTTCGCCATGAACGTTGTCGTTGTCGGCCCCACCCCAGATCGTGTCGTTGCCGCTGCCACCGTTGAGGTTATCGTTGCCGTTGCCACCGCCAATCAGGTCGTTGTTGTCGCCGCCGCTGACTGTGTCATTTCCGGTTCCACCCCAGATCGTGTCTTGCCCGGCATTGCCGGTCAGCCTGTCGTTGCCGCTGCGGCCGTTCAAGAGGTCATCACCGGTATTGCCAGTCAGCGTGTTTGCGCTGCCATCGCCAAAAAGCTCCAGGTCCTGCGGGGGCGGGGGGGTGGTGTCGCTGCCGCCATCACTGCCGTTATCCAACTGCAGCGGGGCGCTGGTGCGGGCAAATTTCTGGGTGACAATCACCGCATCCCAGTTGTCGTAACCACCGGTTTCGATGCCAATGCCGATTACTTCGAAATTCGGGTTCAGGATATTGGCGCGGTGGCCGTCGCTGTTCATCAACTGCGCGTGCAAGGCAGCCACATCATCTTCCAGCCCCGGTGCGCCCCCCTCGCTACGCAGTGCGAGGTTTTCACCCCAGGTCCAGCTGCCCGAAAAGACAAAGCCTGCATCTTCCATCCGGTCATCCGGGCGCGAGCCGTCCAGCCCGGTATGCGAGAAGAAATCCTCGTCCAGCATATACTGGCTGTAGTCTTCCGCCGCATCGTTGAGACGCAGCTCGAGCTGAAGGGGGTTCAGACCACGCGAGGTGCGTTCCTCGTTGATCAACTCCAGCATCAAGCGTTCGAGTGAGTTTGCCTGTGACATTTAAATGCTCCTGTGCCTGCCGAGGAGATGGCACGGAGGGCGCAGTTGGTGCAATCGGCCCGGCACAGCTTGGAATTATCCTGCTCATATCAGGCACAAGCTTGGCGGGAATTTGCCATAAATAAGGCCCGCCAGCGGATTGCGGAGCACTGCGTGCAGAAAAGAAAGCCCCCCTACATGGCTGGGCGGCTTTCTTGCGATTAGATGTGACGCGGATCAGTCGCCAGTAGTCGTTGTCGTTGTCGAGCCGTTGTCATCGTCGCCATCGCCACCGCCTGAAATTGCCACGATAGCTGCAATACCGAGTACAGTAGCAGCTGCAATGGTTCCCGTGCCAAACGTCGTGCCACCAATCGTCGTGCCTTGCGTGACAGCACCCTGGGTAACGGTCCCCGCTTCGGGAACGGTCTGTGCCGCAGCAACATGGGCCATGCCCAAAAGGCTGACAGCGAAAATCGCAATTATCTTTTTCATAATCAAAGAAACCTCTGTCGCTGGAGTTCTTGGCAAGCCTAGTCGAAAACGAGACCGTTTTCAACGAAACCTGTAACAATTTAACGTATATGTGGCATCTTGCCGAAGGATTAATCCTATCTCGTCAGTCGCCGGAAGCGCAGATAGCCGATATGGGGGCCGGCCCATTGCCGGGATTGCCAGACCAGCCCAGCCGAATCGTCCACCCAATAGTCGTTCGTCACCGCGTCACCACCACCCCGGCAACGTTGTTGCATGTGCCGTGTCTGATGCCTGCGTTCGACGATCACAATGACTTCCGGCCCCAAATCGACCAGATCGCAGGCCAACGCCAGCGGCACCTGCCGGTTGTCCAGAGAGTGGATCATCTGAACATGTTCTCCGCCCGAGGCCGGGCCGGGGCGGGTGCCTGCCACCTGTACCGTGCTGGACAGCAGATCGCCGCGCAGGCCGCGGGTTTCGATCAGCACCCCGTTGCGGGTGGCTAGCGTGACGTCATCTTCGCTGCGCCAGACCACGATCTGGCCCGGATATTGGTCTGTCCGTTTGGCATTAACGTATAGATAGGCCAGAGCATCGGTGCGTTCGAGAGTGGCCTCAAGGAATGATCCGTTCAGCCCGTCCAAATCGGCCCGACGCAAGGGCGGACGTTCAGGGGGCGGGCCTGCGCGGCGCTGATTGATCGCGTCCCGGCCGGCCTGAATCACTTCCAGTTCCAGTGGCACCTGATCCGTGCCGCCGGAACACCCGGTCAGGATCAGCAGGGTCAGAGTCAGAAATCCACGCCAGATCATTGCCAGAACCTCGGCCATCCGTCGCTCAGCGCCTTGCGATGCGCCCCGCGCACCTGCCCATAAAGCCGCCCGGGCACATAAACCCGCGCACCGCCATCGCGCTGGATCGGACGCACGACCATGCCGACCCGTCGTTTGTTAGGCCTACCCAGGAACCAGTTCAGTGGCATGCTGAAGCGGATGCCCTTGTCGAATGAACCTTCGCCGAATTCTTCGGATGACACATTGGTCAGGGTAAAGAACCCACCAACGGACCAGCCATTGTTGAAAACCCGGTCAATTCCAAACGTGGCGCCGTAATCTCCGGCCAGATACCGCCCGGCGTCAATCTGACCGTGAAATCCGTTATTGAAATCCATATAGGCCGAGGCATGCCCGGTCACGATCCGGTAGTCCTGAAAGCCGAACAGCTGATCAAAGTCGCGTTTGATTGCATAGTTGACCTCGGCCCCCAACCCCAGCTGGCTGTTGACCGGTTTCCACAGCAACTCTGTCGACAGGCCGCCATAACCGTATTCGAAATACCCGCCCGTTGCCCGAGCGTAAAGATTTTGCCCCGGGCGCCAGTATTTTGCCGCGTACAGGTTGTTTATCGTGGTGTCGAATTGTGCATATTCCAGCTGATCGGTGCGTACCGGGGGCAGTTCCGAAGGTGATGCGGTGCCGTCCTCGATATTGCCGGCCAGGCGCTGGCGCAATGTGCCCGAGAGGATCCAGCCCGGGGCAGGCCGGTAGGAGCCCTCCAGATCCAGCCCGACATCTATAAGGATCGGTCGTTCGGGATCGAAGTAGGCGGGCTCGAGATACGGGGCCAGCGACCAACTGAAATCGGGGTAGATATCGGTGAACACAGTGGTTTCGGACAAAGCTGGCGCGTCGCTGAATCCGGTCACCGCCAGCATGGCGTCCACCGCGTTCGGGTCAAATTCCAGCGCTTCCAGATCCGACCGGCGGATTGTTGTGCTCGACAGGCCCATTTCACGCGATGTGGGGATCAGATGAAATGTCTCGACCGAAGGGGGCATCGTGCGCGCCATGGCCCGCGCCGCCCGGCCAATCGCGGCAGCATAAGGTAGATAACGCGTGTTGCGGAACCGTATCTCGGCCGAGTGTGCCGAAACATCCAGAGATTCCAGGATCAATCCGTCCTCGGCCAGCACAGGATCAATCCGGTCGCGCAGGGTCAGGGCCGAAGCCTGGCTTTGGGCCCAGCTGGTATCCCAGGCCTCGGGGTTTTGAGCCCGGTTGGGTCGCAGCAGTACCGGCTGCGGGGCGGGTTGGCGCAGCAGGGTAACGGGATATTTCGGGTTCAGCTGAATCTGCGCGTTGATCCCGAAGGAGGACCCGTAAAGATAATAGGCCCCCAACCGGGTGCGCGGCGTGGCCTGATATTCGACGCCAAAATTGACCGGGGACTTGCGCTCGAACACGTCGGAAGTCTCAGTTTCCAGCGTATAGGCATCTGATGAGTATTCCATCTTGAAGGCCAGCTTGTCATTGGCCTGCCATTCGATGCCACCGAAGGGTGCGAACGGCCCACGGAACCATTGATCGACCGAAGGCTCGCCTCCGACATTGTCGCTGCCGTCAAAGACGGGGCGCTCGCCGGTAGAACCGATCGAGTCATATGAGCCCAGCCGCCCCCAACCCAGACCGGCGGTCAGCTTGAGCTGTCCGGGTTTGAGCGACGTACCCAGAACCGGCGTCTCGAAGGTCTTGGTGGCGACGATATATTCGCCCGAGTAAAAGCCGGTGCCCGCAAAATCCTGCAGACCCAATGTGATCTCGGGAAGGTACTCTCGCTCTCGCAGCAGGCGGAAACGCACATCGAAACTGCGGTCGTAGTAAGTGGAAAAGCCGAAAAGGTTCAGATCCTGAATGCCGGAATAACGAAAGCTGGCAGACATCCAGGGCGTGGCCTGAAAGGTCAGCGTCAACCGGGTCTGCCCTGCAAAGTTCGAAATCCCGGTGGTGAACTGGCCTTCGGGAAGCATCTCGGCCGATGGCATGTCGATCAACCCGGGAGATCCATAGAAATTCAGGCTGGGTGCTGGCGGTGGAACGAATTCCGGCCCCGTCGGTTCGGTATCCTGCGCCTGTGCGGCGACTGCCATAAAAGAGGCTGCAACAACCAAACCGCATCTTATCCTGCGGCTTCGGTCTGCAGGGAAACTCAGCATGCCCGGATCACACTCATCAGGGAAGATCTGCCTGTAATTATTGTTCTTCTATCTAAGAAACTTAGAACACACGTCCTTGCGAGAATCAATGTGGCGTAAGGGCGGATGCTGACGCGGGGCACAATTTGCCGCTAAAGTGGTATCGGCGATATGTGACTCAATCATATATCACGATCTTATGCGCGCATTCCCGCCGATTTTGCCTTTTGGGGAAGGATGATAGGGCTATCATGCGCCCTAATTGGGCTGTTTGCTTGCCCGGTTTTTCTACGCTTGTTACTCTGCTCATGCATTTTTGAAGAAAGTTTATTCAGTAGTTGGTTTTGGGGGCTGTCGGGGGACATGTCTGCAGTTGATTGTAATGTGCAGGAATATGATAGCCGGGTGAAAATGGCATCACGGCTGGCGGTTTCGGCTGATGTCGGAGCAGCCTGTATCGGAATCATGGATTGGCGGAGGCGCAAGCTGGTCGACAGTTGGGTCGGACCGGGTCGATCTGATGCCGATCTGCGCGAGGCTGATGTCATCCAGCTTGTATCAAAATCTCTGGCGACTTTTCTGGCCTGCCAACAGCCGGACCCCGCGCTGCGTCCAAACAATCAACGATCGTCGCCGACAAGCGAGGCGGAAACCTGGCTGCAATCCACACGCTATCTGATCGGTGTTGGCGAGCGGGTCGGTGACTTCGTCCCGATAACGGCGTTTGTGAATGCGCCTTCGGTGGTGGTTCCAGGCGGTTTGCTGCGGCTGGCGCGTATCGGCCTGACCTATGCGGATCAGGTTCTCCGTGATTATTCCGGCAATCAGCGTGAGCGCCAAAAGACCGGCCGCGGAGGTATTCCCGAGACCATCCTACACAGCCTGTCCTTTGGTTTCGTGGTAACAGACGCCAATGGGGTTGTCGGGTATATGACCGAGCAATCCAGGCAATGGCTTGAAGACAGCAAAGAGCTTTGTGTCGCCGGTGGCCGGTTGAGCGCACGTCTGCCGCAGAACCAGAAGATGCTGCATAACGCGTTGGCGGCGGCGACCGGAGAAGAGGGGAAGTTGTCTGTCGTTCAAATCGACGTGTCCGGCGGGTTGCCGACAACCATCAGCGTACTGCCGTTGGGTGCGTCGTCAGGATTGGCACTGGTGGTGTTCAGATATGTGAGCGGCGATGGTGCACTACGCGACGGGTTGTTGGAAACGATGGGGCTGACTGTGGCCGAAAAACGCTTGGCCAAGCAATTGCTGGCAGGAAAATCCCTTGCGGACGCAGCCGAGGAAAACAACCTGACCATCTCGACCGCGCGCAGCTATCTCAAACGGATATTCGCCAAGACAGGTATCCATCGGCAAAGTCAGTTCATCACGCTGTATCATACACTGATGCCGCCGCTGCTGG
Organism: Ruegeria sp. AA6; assembly: GCF_056542865.1. Classification (NCBI taxonomy): domain Bacteria; kingdom Pseudomonadati; phylum Pseudomonadota; class Alphaproteobacteria; order Rhodobacterales; family Roseobacteraceae; genus Ruegeria; species Ruegeria sp. AA6. Next base: position 40,978 of record NZ_JBQGAN010000026.1, on the reverse strand, counting down.
TTGACGATAAGGGCCAGCCGGAAGAGCGGTCGCACTGACCCGAGGCTACAGACCCTTTCGTTTGCGGAACCGGTCGATATGGCCAAAGGCAAGGCCGGGTTTGATCATCAGCACCACCAGGTCGCCGGGCCGGGCTGTGTCCAATATCTGCCCGACCAGCGCATCGGTGTCGGTGTCGATAAGGATTTGATCGTCGGACGCTCCGTTCGCGATCAGCGTCTCCCGCGAGACCTGCAGCATTTCTTCTTCCGGGTTGTCGCCTGTGTAATAACCGTATTTGGGCAGGCTTACCGGATCAGGCAGCACTGCAATGTGGTCAAAGACAGGCAGCAGGAAAGGGGCACCGCTTTCAAGCTTGAAGGGCCCGCTGTTGCCCAGAATCTGGACGGCCAGAAGGCGGCGACCGGATACAGGCATTTCTCGCACAACCCGGCAGAGCTCGGTCACGCCGGTATCGTTATGGGCGTAATCAACCAGCACCGAAAAGGGCAGGTCGCCGATCATGTTATAGCGACCCGGATTCATGTCGCGGCTGCTCTCAAAGTCTGACAGGGCGCGGCGGATCACATCCCCAGGCAATTCCTGGGCATCCGCCAGGGCAATGGCGAACATCGCGTTCAGCGTGTTGAAGCGCAGCAGACCGTCCAGCGTGGCCGGGATGTCCCTGACCGGCATGACTGGGACGCGGTGTTTCCCGCGTGCCATTACGATCCAGTCTGTGCCGTCCTGCGGGGCGACAAAGACACCGTCGCCACCCTGATCCAGATGCGCGGCCAATGCCGGAGCCTCGGCGGACTGGGCCACCAGAATGCGACGTGGCGCGGTGACCGTCTGCAGTGCCTGCAGGCACAGGGGGTCTTCGGCATTGACCACCACGGCTGTCCGAGCCCGCTGGATCACACTGGATTTGAGACGCGCCATATCTTCAAGCGTTTCGACGCCATCCTGCCCCAGATGGTCCTCCTGCACATTCAGCAGCGCCGCCACATCATAGTGATCGCATGCCTGACCAAAGCGAATTAGTCCAAGGCGCGGCATCTCCAGCACCGCAGCCTCGACGGCCGGATCGCCAAACAACATCTCGGCTCCTGGCAATCCGCTCAGGTTTTGCGCGTCGATCTTGTCGGGGCCGATCCACGTTCCGACGGTGGTGCAGACACCAGCGGTTTTCCCGGCGCTCTGCCAGATGTGATGCAGCATCATTGCCGTGGTGGTTTTTCCGTTGGTGCCGGTGATCGCGGCGGTCGGGATGCGGGCAGGGCGCCCGGCAAACAGCGCGTCGAGCACCTCTCCGTTGATATCGCGCTCGGGATTGCTCAACCAGTGCGGGCGGAATCCCGGCTGGGCGTTGACCTCGCAGATCGCGCCACCGCCCTCGCGGTAACTGACCGAAATGTCAGGGCAGATGAAATCCACCCCCGCGACGTCCAACCCGACCAGCCGCGCGGCGCGCAGCGCGGCCATCCGGTTGTCGGGGTGCACCTTGTCGGTCACATCGACAGCAGTGCCGCCGGTGCTGATGTTTGCCGTCCGGCGTAGGGGCACGAATTGCCCCGCTTCGGGGATGCTGTCTGGGGTCAGCCCGGCATCCGTCAGGCAGGCCAATGCTTCGTCATCGCCGCGAACCCTTATCAACATGCTGCGCATGTCGCTGCCGCGCCGGGGATCTGCGTTGAGCTGGTCCAGCAGCGCGTCCACGCTGTGCTTGCCATCTCCTGTCACACCACCGGGGATGCGCCTTGCGGCCATCATCATGTTGCCGTTCACCACCAGCAAGCGGTGATCGTCGCCGGGAATGAGAGCTTCGATCACAACCCCCTGGTCTTGCAGTTCGGTTGCTACACCAAAGGCTTTAGCCAGCTCTTCGTCCGAGGTGATCCCGACATGCACCCCGCGCCCCTGATCCAGCGCAACCGGTTTCAGTACCACTGGCCATCCAAGCTCTGCTGCTGCGGCTCGGGCCTGATCCAGCGTGCGAACATAGCGCTGTTCGGCCACAGGTAGTGCTGCGCGGGCGAGACGTTGATTGCAGAAAAATTTGTCACGCGACAGCTTTTCGGACAGCGATCCGGTTTGGTCGGTAAAGCTGCTGCGGAATTTGCGTGCATGGGCGCCCCAGCCGATTTGCACGGTAAGCTGGTTCAGTGCCGTGACCGGCATGTCCCGCTCAATAGCGGCCCGGGCAAAGCGCATCGTGCTGGGGGCCACCCCGCCGGATTGCTCCCGTTCGAGAAAACCGGACAGGCGTTGCTGAAGCGCGGCGAGATGGTCCGGCTCGTCCGAGGCCAGCGCGGACAGCGATGCGATCATCATCTCAGTTGCATCCCGCACAAGCTGCTGGCGCTGCCATGGCAGCGCCAGCCGAATGCGGTCCGAGGTCTGATTCAGAACCTGTGCCCGGCCTATTGGCGTTCGCGCCCATTGTTGCAGAGCCACGATCAGGGCTGCAGACAGATCCGCCAGCGCAAACGGGCTGCGTCCTCCGACCAGCAGCGGCGGCACCCAGTCCGGCCCGGCGAGATCAGGCATTTCACCGGTTAAGGACAACTGAGCCAACCCTTCCGGTTGCCCAAGACGCGCCAGTACCGTGTCAGGGACCAGCCCGGTGATGCCCAGATCAAGCAGCGCGGTTTTGCCCGCGATATCGTGCTTGCAGCCGTGAAAAAACGTCAGAGACCGAACCTGAAGACATGTCTGCATATGCGCTCTCCACAATAGGTGCCACGAGCTTTAACACGGTTTTTGGGGCTGCCGGGTCAGAACTTCCCGAACATCTGATGACGTGAAACCCAATGGTGGATTTGTGCCACAAACGGTCGATCTGCTCCGGAAACGAAATATCCCATCTTGGACAATTGTTTCCCCAGATTGGCAAATTTTGTAGCTCTTTGAGCTCACTGAACTAAATCTTGTCAATTTTGGGGCGAAAATATTGACGGATGATGCCACCTGGTTCCTTATATTACGTGAAGTCCGAAACAAGGAACTTTAACCAAGACAGAATACCGGGGGACGAGCATTTTTGGCCTGTGACACATTAAGTCTGTTTGCCATGAATGTATTGACTATATCGATTGGAAAAATCTGATCGTCGGGGGCTGCGTGAACTCATTTTAGTGCAGCCCCTTTTGGCAGATATCGGTTTTTTGAATGTTCCCTGATATCTGCATCCTGCTTACCGCAGGTGGCGTTTTTTGAGTACGAGTATATAGGTAAGGGGAACAACTGTGACCTACAGTTATCAGGAATATGAATGGACGGCTTTGACCGAAGCCGATCTTCTGGGCCAGGGCGGCAACGGTTCAAGTATCGGGTGTGGCGACACATTTACCATGCCCGGCAGCGCAACTGTCTGCCTGTCCACCAAGGACGACGACTATTCTCTGTCGGGTGACACCCGTTGTAACGAAAATGCTAATGATCGCAGCGGTCAGAAAGCATATGTCGATGGTGAAGCTGTTGGCGGGCAGATGTATGCCGAAAGCTACCATGTCCTGAAAGGGTCGGACGGCCAAACTTATTACATGATCGAAATCGAGATCGAAGGCCACAACGCACCCGGGGCAGGCGACGATTATTTCACATTCTACGGTGATGTACCCCCAGCCGGAACGGAACTGACCGTTGTGCGGACATGTAATGTCAAAGGCAACTGGGTTGACTACAAATGCCTGGGTGCCGGTGACAAGGTCGAAACCGGTTCGATCTCGGGCACGGTTTTCTGTGACGTGGACTGCGACGGGATCAATGGCGAAATTAAGGTTATCCCGGGTTGCGATTACACCATCGAAGCCGAAGACATGTACAGCAGCGGGTTCAAGGTGGTCGGCGGGGCGCAGGCCTCAGGCGGAGAGCTGGTAAAGCTCTATTGCCCCGGTGGTAAAGGTGCGCTTTGCAAAACCTTCGATGGTAAATCCGGGACCTATGACGTGAAAATCCGGGTGCAGGACGAAAATGATGGACAGAGCACCATCAAGCTGAAGGTCGGAGGTGAGTTTGTCGAGGCAATTCGCCTTGATGGAGATGCCGATGGCGGTGGGTCGAACAACGGCGGTTTCTCGACCTACATCATCAAAGACGTTGCAATTCAGAACGGCGAGGACCTGACCATCAAGGCCTGGGGCGACGGCTACGAGTATGTCCGCATCGACAATATTGTCCTTGAAGGTCAGGACGAGGTTGAAGTTGTTTCGGAACCCACCAAGGCCGGTGTCACGATCAAGCTACTGGACCTGGACGGGAACGTTATTGCCACGACACAAACCGATGCAGATGGCAATTACCGCTTCGATGATGTGCTTGTCGGCGATTACAAGATCATGGGTGTTGCTCCGGACGGCACTGAATTCACCATTCGGGATGCGGGCTCCAACGATGCGATCGACTCGGATGTCGATGCGAATGGTATGTCCGGCGTTGTTACTGTAACTGGCGACAGCGAAACCGACATCGACCTTGGTGTTTGCGAGAAACCCGAGCCGGGTTCGCTGTCGGGTCGCTATTTCCGTGACACGGATGGGGACAGCATCGATAACAACAACGGGGACGAACCAGGCATTGCCGGGGTTCTGGTCACCTTGCTGGATGCGGCTGGCAACCCGACCGGTGCGACCACTGTGACGGATGCAAGCGGGAACTACGCGTTCACCGGACTTGAGCCGGGCACCTATGGGGTCAGGTTCACCGATCCTGACGGTGTTCTGGTTGGTAAAGAGTTGGTGGATGCCAATGTCGGCGGTGACGATACATCTGACAGCGATGCGATCGGCGATTCCACGTCGTCGCTCATTGAAGGTATCGAGGTCGTCTCCAATGCCGACACCGGTGATAATGACGCTGGCGTTCGCAACTCCGACCCGATGACGGCCGAACTGGGCGACACCGTTTGGCTGGACACGTTTGGTGACGGTATCCTCAACGACGAGACCCTTGATCCGTTCTTCTCGGGTGCTGAGCAGGGCGTGGAGGGCGTGACCGTACATCTGCTTGCATCGGATGGTACCGTACTGGACCAGCAGGTCACTGATGCGGACGGTAAATACCTGTTCACTGGCCTTGCGGCTGGTGATTACAAAGTTGGATTTGTTCTGCCGGCAGGCTTTGCCTTTACCGCGGCTAATCAGGGTGGCGACGATGCGCGGGATTCCGATGCCGTAACCATGGCTGGTGACCCGGACTATGCAATGACGCAAGTGGTCACGCTGGCTGAAGGGGAATCCAACCTGACGCTGGACGCTGGCCTGCTGCGCTGTGGGTTGATCGAGGGGTCTAGTCAGATTGACGAAAACTCGCCCGTTGGCGGTTTCGATCTGCTGGTGGGCTGCGAAGGAAGCGACACGATCTTCGGACGCTCGGGTGAGGATACGCTGATCGGCAATGGTGGCGACGATACCCTGAACGGTGACAGCTATGACGACCTTCTGGAAGGTGGTGAGGGCGCAGACGACCTGAATGGCGGGTCGGAAAATGATACCCTCATCGGTGGCGCCGGCGATGACGATATCAACGGCGATGGCGAGGTTGACACCGCCGTCTTCGGTGGAAACTACGCGGACGCAACGATCGAGATCGTAAACCTGTTCACCGGCGAGTTGATGATCAATTCTGTCGACGGTTTGGACCGGGTGCGCAATGTCGAATTCCTGCAGTTCGATGATATGACAGTCGCGGTTAGCGAGATCCTGCCGGGCGGAACGGGCGATTCAGTGGCGGCCCCGCTGCCTGGCGGCTCGGTCAATATCGATGTTCTGGCCAATGACATTGAGTTGTCAGAAGGGACCTTGTCAGTGGCGCAGGTCAATGACGGCGGGTTTGGTTCTGTTGTGATCGAGGCCGATGGCACTGTGACCTACACGGCAGGTGCGGATTTCAATGGGTTTGATTTCTTCAACTACACCGTTACCAATAGCGTCGGGTTCGTCAGAACGGTCGAGGTTCAGGTTGGTGAAGTGCCCATGCTTGATCCGGCTGACTCCGATGTGACCGTTCTGGTTGAGGCGCCGGGTGACAATGGTGTGACTTATGACGGCACCGGGGGTGATGACCAGATCCTTGGCACACGTGGCGAGGATATCATCAACGGACTGAATGGAAATGATATTATTGATGGCGGCCGCGGAAACGACAATCTGCGTGGTGCGTCAGGCAACGATATGCTGATCGGTGGCGAAGGTGACGACCGCATTAACGCAGATGGTCAGGGTGATGTCGCTCTGGGTGGTATCGGCGACGACGCCTTGGCTGGTCAGACTGGCGATGACATTCTGTTCGGGGGCGTCGGAAATGACTTCGTCCGCGGCTTGCAAGGTTCTGACTTTGTGTCTGGCGGTGCAGGAAATGACCGCTTCCTCAGCCCCAATGACGGTGCCGATACAGTCCTCGGTGGCGCGGGGTCGGACGAGTTTGTCTGGTCCGAAGCCGATGATGCTGGCGAACGCGATTTTATTGATGGGGAAAGCGGTGTCGACACGCTCGAGATTACGCTGAACGGTGCTGATGCGGTTGAGGTTCAGGCCGAAATCGATGCCTACTTGGCAATCGTCGATGCCAATGCACCGGCACCGGGCAGCATCAATGACGGCAGTGTGTTGACGGATACGTTCAGCTTCACAAGCATTGAACTGGATATCCGCAATATCGAGGATATTCAGCTTCTCTGATTTGCCTCGAAGGTTCCTGTATTCACAGCGGACCATTCCATTTTAAGATTCGGGCCTGTTTCTTCAGGCCCGGATTTTTGTGTTTCAACACACTCTTGAAGCTAGCACAGTCAGCCCCTTCGAGGCGAGTGGGGTCTATTCCAAGGCGGAGGAACGCGCTGTGTGAGAATTGCGAGGCTGAGAGCCTTTTCCGGATGGATGATTGCGGAGGCACCATCTTGCAGTGCGCAGGTAGTCAGTCATGCGCTGATCTATGATGTTGTCTCTGACCAACCCGGGAGAGATTGCGCATATGCTTGAGGTATGGAGCCTTGCTCAAACCTATGTCGCCTCGGGTGTCTAAAACCGGATGTGCAACGATGCCGGACAGTTTTTCAGGGGATTACAAAATCAGAACACCGCCCCTGAAAAAATCAGGGGCGGTGCCCGGGGGACGAGTTCCAGGTCTGTCCTAAACCGACCGGGCGCTCGGTCCTTTCTCGTTGGAGTTATACGATGACATCTTCTGCCAGAAGGTCATAGTACAGGTAGCCGCCTCCGGAAGAAACGTTTGCGTCTGCATCAAGATAACGGTCGACAAAATCCGGAACGGTGGTGTTCGGCAATGTGTCGCCTGCAAATCCGTCAAGCGGCTTGTAGCCAGCCGGATATTCCGGACGTGTGCCTTCCCAACCGGTATCCGGGCGATCCGGATCGCAGGTTTCGACGCCAATGCACTTGTTTTCAAAGTAGATGACGCCTTTACCTTCACCGAAGTCTGTTTTCTCCAGATACTCCAGCAGAGCTGCGTTGAATTCACCTTCATCACCCGGAACATCTTCCGGAGGCAGGAGATCCAGACCCAGTTCCGAGAACAGATCTTCGACCAGAACCGTATCACCGGTCAGGTTCGATCTGATCTCAATGTCATCGCCATTGACAACCATGGCTTCCAGGAAACCTTCATGGGCTTCATGGAACACGAGACGGTCATTGTTGATGTAGCTGAAGTCAGTTACCACATTGCCTTCGCCAAAGCTTGCATAGGCAGCAAGTACGATTGGGCCACTGCAAATCTGATAACCGAAGACGAAGTCGTCGCCATCCGCACCACCGGTCAGGGTGTCAGCACCCTGGTCAGCGATCAGGCAGTCTTCGTCCTTGTTACCAAAGAGCGCGTCGTCGCCATCGCCACCCAGCAAGGTGTCGTTGCCTCTGCCGCCATGCAGGCCGCCAAACGGCGCGTCCGGATCAACGGTGTCGCCGCGGAAGTCGTTTCCTGCCTGACGATAGCCAGCTTCACCCGCGGTCATGTCGCGGTCGTCGCCGCCGCCACCAAACAAGAGGTCGTTGCCTTTTCCGCCGAACAGTTCGTCGGTTGATCCCTCTTGGTTACCTACGTTGAAGAACACGTCGTCGTCATCGCCGAACAGGACGTCATTACCGCCATCTCCAGCGACATAGTCTTCGTCTTCACCACCGCACAGCGTGTCAGCACCGCCGCCACCGCGCATCCGGTCATCGCCCGAGCCACCATCGGCCAGGTCAGCGCCGCCGCCGCCGCCGATGTTGTCTTCACCTTCACTTCCGTGAATGTGATCGCGGCCAGAGCCACCCCAGATCCGGTCGTCGCCGTCGTTGCCGTCGATTGTGTCAGCACCGGAGTCGCCGCTGATGTCATCATCGCCGTAGCCGCCGTTGATGTGGTCGCCGTCTTCGCCGCCGTAGATGGTGTCGTTGCCCCAGCCGCCGTCGATTTTGTCAGACGCCGGGCCGACTGCCGCGTCACCGTTGGCATTGTCACCCCAGATAAGGTCATTGCCGAAGCCACCGTCGATGCAATCTTCGTTGTCATTACCCTGGATGTTGTCGTCGCCCCAGCCGCCGTCAAGCGAGTCGTCGCCGCCGTTGCCGCGAATGACGTCATTGCCGCCGTCGCCATAGACTTCATCGTGACCGCGTTGACCAGCCAGGAAGTCGTCGTCCTCGCCGCCCGACATCCAGTCGTTGTCATCGCCGCCGCGCAGAGCGTCCTTACCGGAGCCACCCCACATGGTGTCCTCGCCGGCACCGCCATTGAGCGCATCCATGCCCGCATTACCGGCCATCACGTCGTTGTCGTCGCCGCCATACATGGCGTCATCGCCTTCGCCGCCCGACATGTGATCTTCGCCGGATCCGCCGTACATGAGGTCATTGCCCGACTGGCCGATCATCAGATCATTGCCCAGCCCGCCATACATATCGTCGTTACCCGATCCGCCGATCAGGCAATCGTTGCCGGTACCCCCGACGAGGGTGTCTTTTCCGGCATTGCCCATCAACAGGTCGTCGCCGATACCACCGTTCAGCAGGTCGTTACCGCCGTTACCGGCGCCCACGTCGTTTCCGGCTTCACCGAACAGGCAGTCGTCGCCGGCAATGATATCCAGTACTGCGCCGTCACCGAGCATCACGTCGTCGCCCCAGCCGCCGCCTATTGTGTCGTCGCCGAGTTCGCCGCGCACATAGTCGTCGCCTTCATTGCCGAGCAATACGTTGGCGTTGTCGTTGCCAAGAATATAGTCGTTATCACCAAGACCTTTGGCTTTGTTGATGCCGGCATTATCAGCGAGTTTAAGGTTGAGATTATCCGATTGCGGCGTGCCAATTAGGACTCCGCCAGGCAATGCATCCCATGCTTTTGAAAGTTTATCAGACATATTTACCCCCGGTAAAAATGATCACTTGAACAAATTCGAGCCGGGCAATCCGGCCCGAGTGCAAAAAGCATGGCGGCATAAAACCGCCAAGCACTGTACAACTGAGCCATTTAAGAGAGACGCAACGCTACCCCCATTTGGGGGCAATCACCGGAGATGGGCTGGAAACAATGCGGGCATATTGTCTTTATTGCGGGAACCTCGAGGCGTCTTGCGCCTTGAGGCCCCAGGACCCGCCCCCCGAGAGCAGGATAATACGCCTGACGGTTGGAACCCGTGCGTATTCCGCATGTACCACGGTCAGAACCCGCCCGGCAAGCCGGGCAAGGGTGCCGCTCACGTCATGTTGATTGAAAAACAAGGCAAAATTTAGGCGTTTGCGCTAGGTCGATCTGGTCGACAGGAATGCTCAATGTCCCGGGTATTACCCGTAAAGGCGGATTCGTGCTTTAGGCTCAGCTATCCCGGAACGCCCTGTCAAAATAAGTTGTCAGCGGCGTCAGCAGATAGGCCAGCGGCGTCCGGTCCTGCGTGCGGATGAACGCGGTGACCGGCATCCCCGGAATCAAAATCTGACCTTCGCCCAACTTGTCAAGCTCTTCCTCCGGCAGTTCGAGTTCGACATTCTCGGTCCTCCGTTTCTCAAACATAACGGTGGTCCAAATCAAATGGGGCACTCCAAAAAAGCGGATCTTTGACAATGGCTGAGAGTATGGGGACTAGTACATTGGTGGCAGAACAATTCAAAGTACCTTGTGTGTATAAGCTTGATTGGTGTGTGAGACGGCGGCAGTATAAGGTATTCTATTTGGGAGTGTTGGATGAACGATATTAAGGTGTGATCCTTTTGCGTTTACTGCGGAGAAGTAAATAAATGGGATTGAGCTAGTGATGAACTCACTCGGAGTTTCTAGGAAAGCTATCAGGTACCTCGCTTAAAAACAGGATTTATTGATTTAGAGACGATGAACCCAGCAAGTTCGGCACTTATCAAAGATTGCCTGCATGCAGTCGCAGGAAGAGTTTCAGAAATTTTTCTGCCAGACCTCAAAAAATATGTCATTATTTCTTCTGGGCGGTCAGGATCTAACCTTCTTGTTTCATTACTTAAGGCCACTCCCAATAACATTCAGCACGGTGAGATACTTGGTGAGTTCCAACTGCAAAGCATGGCCGTACGCCGCCGTATTAACAAGATAGGTCCTAACGCGTATCTCGACCGCCGCTTGAGCCGCATGACGACCGAGAGGCTTACCGGTGTTAAACTACTCTATAGGCACCTCGAGAACGACTACGGTGAGAAATTTGGTGTTCCGGGCACCGGCGCATTAATCAGTCATTTGCTTTCGAACGCAGATATTCGAATTATCCATTTGAGCCGCAAGGACAAACTGGCCGTCCTGATCTCTAGTCGTCTGGCATATGAAACGGGGGAATGGGTCGGGGGCTCCTATGGTGATAGAACCGTTGTTCTGCCCGTTGACTGGGTTCGCGGTCGGTTTGCGTGGCTGGAAGAATGGGAGAGACGGATTGCTGAAGTATTTCCTGCGCAGCGGATATTGCAGATGACTTACGAAGAGCTCGTGTCTGACACCGAAGAGGAGATGGGGCACCTTTTTCGGTTTCTCGAAATACCAGTTTCGCCTGTACACTCAAGTTTGTCGAAGCAGAACAGACGTCCTAAGGCTGAAGTGATCGAGAATTATGCTGAATTGTCAGAGGCGTTTTCCGGTACGCGGTATGCTTCCTTGTTTGAAGGGTAATGCTAATCGCAAGGGGCTTGCCGGAACACGTTTGTCTTATGATGTGCCCCAGACTCTGCTCAGTTAGAGTCACCTTATGCCAAGCCAATTGCCTTCGATGCTTGCGTTTGTGCGCCTCACCATCCTCAGCTTTGGCAAGCAAGGGTGTATCCCGGAGCGCGTCTCAGCTGTCTCTGAACGCCCTGTCGAAATAAGTTGTCAGCGGCGTCAGCAGATAGGCCAGCGGCGTCCGGTCCTGCGTGCGGATGAACGCGGTGACCGGCATCCCCGGGATCAAAATCTGACCTTCGCCCAACTTGTCAAGCTCTTCCTCCGGCAGTTCGAGTTCGACACGATACCACGAGGTGCCGGTCTGGTCGTCCACGAAGGCATCGGGCGAAACCTGGGTGACCGAGCCATAAAGATCCGGTGTGCTGCGCGTGTCGAAGGCGGAAATCTGCATTACCACGTTCTGGCCGTTATAGACCTGATCCACGTGAATTGGGTCAATCCGCGCCTCGATGATCAAAGGCCGGTCCTGTGACACCAGGTACAGGACCGGATCGGCCGGTCGGATGACCGACCGGCGACCAAAGACACGCAGGTCATAGACAACCCCGGCAATCGGTGCGCGGATGTCCAGCCGTTCCAGCCGCTCGATCAGCGAACGGCGCTGTTCGGCCAGTTCCAGTTCGTTGAACTGCAGATCGCGCAGGCGGGTGATGGCCCCTTCGCGGCGGGCCGTATGGATCTGCAACTCTTCGATCTCCAGCTCGGAGATGCGCTCCAGGGTCTGGGCACGCTGTGCCACAAGATTGCCGAGCGTCCCGGCCAGGCGGGCATCTTCCCGTTGTAGGCTGAGTACTCGCGAGGCCTGCGCCAACCCTTTTTCCAGCAGGGCCTCCTGGCTGATCAGTTCGCTTTCAAGCAGCGTTTGTTGGCGGTACAGCGCATCCATCTGAGCATTGATCCCCTCGACCTGATTGTTCAGCTGGACCCGCTGGGCCCGCAACTGTTCAACTTCCTTGGCTTGGGTGTCGTTGCGCGCTTTGAACAGCCGTACCTGCCCGGCGGCCACAGTGGCAATCTCGGGGCGCTGTTTCACATTTTCCAGCAACATGGGATCGAAGCGGACCTCGTCCAGACCGTCGCGCTCGGCCTCAAGCCTCCCGCGCCGGGCGATCAGTTCAAACAGCTGTCCTTCAACGATCGTCAGTTCCGATTGCAGCAGCGTGGGGTCGAGCTTTACCAGGATGTCATCCTCGGCGACGGTGTCGCCTTCTTCGATCAGGACCGCCTCGACCACGCCACCGTCGGGGTGCTGGACCACCTGCCGGTTCTTGTCGACGACGATCCGGCCCGTTGCCACCACAGCCCCTGCAATGTTGGCCATCACCCCCCAGGCACCGAAGCCGCCGATCAGAAGGGCCATCATTGCCACTCCCACGATCAGGGGGCGGGTGGCCGAGAAGGCGCGTTTTGGGTCTTCACTCATGATACACCGACTGGATTGTTGGCCGCCTTGCGGATTTCAGCGTGGTTCTTGACCACCTCGGCCAGAACGCCCTCGCGCGTGCCCCAGGCCTTGCGTCCGCCGTTTTCAAGCATCAGCAACATGTCACATTCCTTGATGGCTGCCGGGCGATGCGCCATGATCAACACCGCATTCCCGGCCTGTTTCATCTGCCGGATCGCGCTATTCAGCGCATTCGAGCCTTCGTTGTCGAGGTTCGAGTTCGGCTCATCCAGCACCAGGATCACCGGGTCCCCGTACATGGCACGCGCCAGGCCGATGCGTTGAATCTGGCCACCGCTGAGCTGCCCGCCCATCACGCTGACCTGTGTGTCATAGCCATCGGGCAGCTTCAGGATCATGTCATGCGCGGCTGCCTTTTTGGCGGCTTCGATGACCTTGGCGTGATCCGGCTGGGTGCTGAGGCGGGCGATATTTTCGGCGATGGAGCCATCGAATAGCTGCACCCGCTGCGGCAGGTAGCCAATATATTGTGCTAGTTTTTCGGCTTCATATTGTTCCAGCGGAGCACCATCCAGACGGATCTTGCCACCCGCCGGGAGCCACACCCGGGTCAGGGCGCGGGCCAGGGTCGATTTACCCGATCCGCTCGACCCGATCACGCCAATGGCCTGTCCGGGTTCTACGTTGAAACTCACCATCCGCAGCGACGCCTGCCGCGAATTCGGCGGCACCACAATGAGCTGCTCCACGTCCAGTTTTGCCTTGGGTTTTGGCAGTTGAACACGGGGCACTTCGGGCTGCACTTCGGACAGCAGTTCGATCAGATTGTCCCAACCGCGCCGGGCGCGCTGAACCATGGTCCACTGGCCCACCACCAGATCGACCGGCGCCAGCGCTCGGCCCAGCAGGATCGAGCCGGCGATCATCGCACCCGGTGTCAGTTCACCATACAGCACCAGATAGGCGCCAAGCGCCAGCATCGCCGATTGCAGAAACAGCCGGAAGGTCTTGGTCGCCACCGAAAAGCTGCCGCCCAGATCGTTGGCATGCACGCTTTGCTCCAGAGCTTTGCCGCGGGCCTTGTGCCAGCGTTCGAACGAGCTCTCCTGCATGCCCAGACTGCGAATATGCTCGGCTTCGCTGTGCAGGTGCTCGGCCATGCGGTCGGCGCTGTAGGTGGCCGCGGTCGACTGCATCACTGCGTTTTTTGTGGTCAGCTGGTTCAGCACCGTGATCAGGATCAGCAGACTGCCGCCGGTAACCGCCAACGCGCCCAGCCAGGGGTGAAAAATCGTGATGCCCAGCAGGAAAATCGGGGTCCACGGAATGTCGAACAGGGCGGCAAAGGTCGGAGAGGCATAGAACCGCTGGACAGCTTCGAGGTCCTTGAGCTGATTGTCTGATTGCTTGGTATCCTGTTGCAGTGACGCTTTCATTAGCATCGCGCTGAACACCCGCCGGTCGAGCTGGGCCTGGAAACGCGCGCCCATGCGCGCCAACACCCGCCCGCGGGCCCAGTCCAGCACCCCCATGGCCAAAAACAGAAAGGCCATCAACACGAATAGTGCTAGCAGCGTTTCTTCGGACCGGCTGCCCAGAACCCGGTCATAGATTTGCAACATGAAAAGTGGGCCGGTCAGCATCAGCATGTTGACGAAAATGCTGAATATTCCGGCCGCCCAAAGCAGCCCCTGGTTCTTGCGGCGTATATCGCGCAACTCGGCTTGTCCGGCCGTGCGTTCAGACTTCCGCATTCAAAATCTCCATTTCCGTCCGCCCCCCCCGGCAATTCAGTCTGTATCCCGTCCGTATCGCAGTGGAGCACTGACCCTGCGGTCCAAAAAATATCATGTGTCAAAGATAGGTGAATGTAATCAAGTGAATCGTCCATAAAGATTAGCCTTTCGGGGGGCGACCCGTCACCATCGGATTGCGGCGGCGCCTGAGGGGTCTTGCGGACGATCAGTATATTGAGGGCAGGCCACCAGGCCACACTCCATATGGAGTTGCTCTGGTCGGCGATTGTGCTTTTCGGGTCATACCTGCACCGAAAGAACATGTGACCGTTAATTTTTTGGACACAATAATTCCAATTCCCCGCGTTTGTTTTCAGGTCTGTCGCGTCGGTTCAGGAGGTTTTCAATTCCGGTGCTACCGTGCGACCGACTTCAACGCAGTGCAGGATCAGAGCATGGGCTGCCGCTTCGTCGCCGCCCGAGATGGCCTCGCGCAAGGTACGCAGCGCGCCGGCAATCTCGATTTCTGACAGGGCCTCCTCGCGGGCACAGAAAATCTTGGGATGCCGGGTGCCGGTCAGATCCTTCGACAGGGTCAGCTCTTCCTCGATCTTTTCGCCCGGGCGCAGGCCGATCACCTCGATCTCGATATCGCCGTCGGGTGTGTCCGAGTCGCGTACTGTGTAACCAGCGCTGGCTATCACCTGCCGGGCCAGTTGCATGATTGGCACCGGTTCACCCATATCCAGCACGAAAACCTCACCGCCGCAGGCTTCGGCCCCGGCCTGCAACACCAGTTGCGCCGCTTCCTGGGTGGTCATGAAATAGCGTTTCACATTCGGGTCGGTGACGGTGACCGGGCCACCCCGGCTGACCTGATCCTGAAACAGCGGGATCACCGAGCCGCTCGACCCCAGCACGTTGCCGAACCGGACCATGGTGAAAACCGTTTCCGTGCTGCGGGTGGCCAGATCCTGTACGACCAGCTCGGCCAGACGTTTTGAGGCCCCCATCACATTGGCCGGGCGCACCGCCTTGTCCGATGAGATAAGGATGAAACGTTCGACTCCGGCCCGGGCCGCTTCTTGCGCCAGAGTCTGGGTTCCCAGAACATTGTTGGCCAGCCCCGGCAACGGGTTCATTTCGACCAGGGGGACATGCTTGTAGGCCGCCGCGTGCAGCACCACCTGCACCTCATGATTGATCAGCGTTCGGTTGACCTGCTGCGGGTTGGTCACCGATCCCAATATCGGAATAATCTCGGTGTCCGATCCTTCGTTCAGCTGCATCAGCTCCTGATGGATGGTATAAAGCGCCAGTTCGCTCAACTCATATAGCACCAGCCGATTGGGGCGGCAGGTCAGCAGTTGGCGGCAAAGTTCCGACCCGATCGATCCCCCGGCGCCCGACACCAGAATTGAACGTCCGGTATAACTGCCGCAGGCCCTGGCCATCTCCATGTCGCGGGCGGCGCGGCCAAGAAAGGCCTTTGGCGCGATAGGGGTAAGCTTGTCGACCAGTTCCTCCTTACCGATCAACTGCGCGAAAGAGGGCAGCGCCTGTACTTCAAGCCCCATCTTTTGCAATCGACGGGCGATCTGGGCCTGTTTCGGCTGGCTGAGCGATGGCATCGCCAGCAGAACCCGGTGGATGTTGCGCTGCTCCACCAACTCGGCGATTTTGTTGGGCGAGAGCACGGGCAGACCTGTCATTAACACCCCCTGCAAAGAGGTCTTGTCGTCGACAAAGGCGACAGGGGTGATGCTGTCATGGGCACGCAGGGCCTGAACCAGCTGCATGCCGGTGGGCCCGGCGCCATATATCAACACCCGGCAGCTTGGCTGGCCGCTTTGATAGATGGCGCTGACAATATGAAATAACAGGGTACGGATGCCCGCAGTCATCAGGAAATAGATGATGCCAAAAACGATGTAGGTCCCCAGTGGCAGGCTCAGCCCGGAAACCCGGGTCAAGGCCACAGACAAACCGGCCACTGCCGCCGCGTAGATCGCGGTCAGACCGACGGCGTTTCTTTCGTAAGATTTGAGCTTGATGTTGGGCAGCCCCAGTCGTCGCGCGATGAAGGCCGACGCGAATATCAGACAAAGCAGAACCGGAATGATCTGATCCGAGGTGATGTCAATTGTTTCGGGAATAGGTTGCAAGGCATAGGTTGCCAGTACGGCGAGCAGGATCAGCCCCAGATCAATGGATAAAAAAATCCACGCCTTTTGTTTCCGGCTTAGAGAATTAATCAAATTCAACATTATTCGTGTCCCTCGCAGGATATCCCACAATCCCCGGCTGTCTGCTCAACCAGCGTCATGAGATGCCCCGTCGGTGCCCGTTTTCGGATCTCCCGGCGGGGTACTCGTCAGGAAACACTAACGCAAGGTCAGCTATCTCCCAAAAGGAATTCTTCAATGAATCCAAGCGGGCAAATAATTGCCTGCAGGGTGGCAATGCTGAACCCCGTTGCATTGACCCCGAGGAATGGCCGCCCTTTTCCAGGATCATCGGATGCCTGCCCGTGGCCATCTTGCGTGCCATCTTCAATTCCCAAAAATGACTTTGACCGCTGTTTTGCATCTTTTGCGTTCATACTGGTAAAGGCTTAGTTAATGATCAACGCCGTTTGGGGGCCAAACGGTGAAATTTAATGAAACTTAATAAATCGGTATGCGATTTGGGCATCGGATTAGTGTGTAGTGCACTAAATCCGAGCATGTTTCTCTTTCACGCGTTCAGTAGCACGATCCGATTCAGCGGCGAAACAGATTGCCGATCGTCTCAAACACCAGCGTGAAATCGTAGCACATGTTCTGGTGACGCTGATAGATCAGGTCGAGCCGCGCCTTGGTCGGAACGCAGCAGCGGGTGTAAACTGCGTCGGTTTCTTCGGGTGTGGTGCAGCGTGCCAACAGCGCGGCTTCGTGCCGGTGATAAACGATTGTGGCAAGACCGGTGACGCCGGGGCGTGATTTCAGCACCTGCGCGTAAAGATCGGGACAGCGTTCGACATATTCGCGCAGAGGTGGGCGCGGGCCGACAAAACTCAGATCGCCCTTCAGGATGTTCCAGAGTTGCGGAAGCTCATCCAATCGTTTTTCCCGCAGCCAGGCGCCGGATTGGGTTATACGTGCCGTCTTGTCGCCACCCGACACCCCGCTATCGGTGTCCACCACCGTCATGGTGCGCAGCTTCCATAGGTTGAATGGCTTATCCACGCCCTTCATCCGCTCGGCCACGTAAAACACCGGTCGCCCTTCGCGCCACAGGACCCACAGCGTCAGCGTCAGCAGGAACGGCCCCAGGATTACGATCAGCAGGCTGACGAAAAACAGATCGAATATGCGTTTGCGCCAGGTCATGCGTGGTGGCTCTCCTGTGTCACACGTGGTTTCAGACCGTACCACTCTGCCACCATATCCTTCGGAGCGGCAGGGGCGGGGGGGCACAAACGCAACAGTCGCTCGGCTGACAGATGAACTTGCGGGATCGCGTCTTCGGGAGCCGGGCGCGCAGCCCATTCCAGCCCGGCGGCATCCAGCAGAGCGCCCATTTCGATCGGGGTGGGGGCGGCAATGTTCAGCACGTCAGGCAGATCCGGCGCGATGCACAGTGTGGCCAACACGCGGGCCAGCGACACCGGTCCGATATAGCTGCGCAGGGGCGTCCTGCCATCGGCAAACCGATCCAGCATAAAGCTCGGTCGCCAGCCGCCCAGTATGGCGTCGAGTCCGGCGATATTGCCGATCCTCAACGATGTCACTCTCGCCCCCAGTTGCGCGCCCAACTCTGCGCCCTCGGCCTCCATCGCTGCTTTGACACGACCGTAATCCGATACCGGTGCAAGGGTGCGGCTTTCCTCCAGAAGCCCGGGGGTCGTCCCATACACCGCTGCTGACGAGGCCAGCAATACCCGCGCTCCGGTCTCGGCCCCGGCCCGGATTGCCGCGCGGGCCAGTGTCAGATTGTCATTCAGATCATCCCCGGTTGCGGCGCGGGCGCTGGTGACACCGGCCAGGCATAGGACCGTGCCACACTCTTGTGCGGCGCGGATCAGCGCCCTCGGATCATTCAGCGGATCGAAATGAAACCAGCCCGGTCCGGGTATCGGATGCCGGGTTTGCCAGCGGGCTTGGTCCGCAGACCAGCATTGCCGCAATACGCGCCCGATCCGACCTGTTGCGCCAAGGACCAAAACCTCAGGAAATTGCATGGAAATCTCTGTTCATGTTGACCCTTTTTCAGGGGTCAGTATCTTAGCCGCAAAAATAATCACAAGGCGTTTCGCCAAATCGAGCAGTCGAACATGCGCTTCAAGATCCATATTCTGGTGCTGATCAGCCTTGCGCTGGTGACAACTTCCTGTGCCCGCGGGCGTCTTCCCGGCGGTGCCCCGGTCAGCGAGGAGATCCTGGACCAGGCCAGTGCCGAAGGTCCCGGCTTTGCCCTGTATTCGGTCAACCGCGCCTTTCTGCCCACTGCCGCGCAATGGCCGCCCACCGGCACGCAGGAAAATCTGCGCTGGATCGGTGCCAGCCAGGGCGCGAAGACCCAGATCATTCAGCCCGGCGACAAGCTGACATTGCGGATCTGGGACAGCAGTGAGAATTCGCTGCTCACCTCGATCGAGCAAAAGCTGGTGCAGTTGCAGGATGTCACCGTGGCCTCGAACGGCACGATCTTCATGCCCTATGTCGGCAATGTCAGCGTCATCGGCCTGACCCCGGACCTTGCCCGCGAAGAACTGCAGGGCGCGCTCGAGGCGATCATCCCTTCGGCGCAGCTGCAGTTGGATATGACCGAAGGGCGCAACAACTCGGTCGATCTGGTCAGCGGCGTGGCCCAGCCGGGCATCTACCCCATGCCCGACCGCAACTTTACGGTGATGGGGCTTATTTCCGCGGGTGGCGGCATCAGCTCGACCCTCAACAACCCGCAGATTCGGCTGGTGCGCGGCGGAGCCATCTATGGCACCTCGGTGGATCGGCTGCTGAACAACCCCGGGCTTGATACGTTGCTGCGCGGGGGCGACCGTGTGTTTGTCGAAGAGGATGAACGCTATTTCCTGTCCTTCGGCGCCACGGGTGAGGAATCTCTGCATATCTTTCCCAAAGATCAGGTCTCGGCGATGGACGCGGTTTCGATCATGGGCGGGTTGCAGGATAACAAGGCAGACCCCAAAGGGCTGCTGATCCTGCGCGAATATCCCGGATCGGCGATGCGGGCCGGTACTCGCGGGCCGCGGCAGACGCGGGTGGTGTTCTCGGTGGATTTGACCAGCGCCGACGGGCTGTTTTCCGCCCGCAAGTTCCAGATCAATCCCGACGATCTGGTGATCGCAACGGAATCGCCGATCAATGACGTTGTAACCGTATCCAACATCATCGGTAACTTCGTCGGCGTGTTCAACGCGACCAGTAATATCGGGAATTAACCTGCAACGTGTCAGCCCGGCATCGCGATCCGTGCTGCTTCGGGCACCAGGCTGTTCATGCGGGCGATGTGTTCGGGTAGGCAACGGGTCAGGAAGTCGTATTTCCCGACGACATGCGCCCGTGCCTCCGGGCCTATATGGGCGTAGGCATCCGGGTTGGCCAGCACGTCGATCACCTGATCGGCCAGTGCGCCGTGGTCGAAAAAATCCACCAGTAGTCCGGTTTCGCCATGGGTGATTGCCTCGCGCACCGGGGCCACATCGGAGGATACTACTGTGGCCTGCATCGCCATCGTCTCGAGCAGCGACCATGACATCACGAAAGGCATGGTCAGCGCGACGTGGCAGCGGCTGAGCTGAACGATCTGGCAATAGTTGGAATAGGGCACCTTGCCGACGAAATGGACCCGGTCCCAATCCAGCAGATGGCCGACTTCGGCTTCCATCTCGCCGCGGAACCCGCCGGGATGGCCGCTTTTCTTGCCGTAAGAGATATCGTCGCCGCCGATGATGATCACCCGCGCATTGGGCCGCGCCTCCAGGATTTTCGGCAAGGCCCGCATGAAGATATGGAAGCCCCGGGCGCGCTCCATGTTGCGCGCCATATAGGTAAAGACCTCATCTTCACGCGAGAGGGAACGTCCCAACCGACCCAGCGACAGGCTGACCTGCGGGTCGGGGCCCAGCAGATCGGTGCGGATGCCGTCATGGCAGGTGTAGAACTTGTCATGGAAGCTGTTGGGAAAGGTGTTTTTCTGCCATTCGGTGGGCACATGACCCAGATCCACTGTCTGGATATTGGCAAAGGGCACCGCATTGCGCGCATGCAACAGGAAGGGTGTATGCTCTGAAACAGGCTCTTCGGGGTCGAACCCGACCATCCCGCCGCTGCGCAGGTAAAAATATTCGAAGAACCCCAGGATCGGAACATCGGGCCAGATTTCCTTGAAGAACAAAAGCTCGCCCCAGCCGGTATGACCCAGCACCAGATCCGGTTTGAACCCTTCCTGACGCTCAAGCTGCCGCGCTGCCATGGCCGCACCGAACCCGGCGCCGGTGGCCTCTTCCCAAACCTTGGACAGGCCGTAGGCGTCATTGGCCGGGGTGTGGTGCGGTGTGTAGACAACGGATTTCACGCCAGCGATCTGAGGTGCCGGGTTGCGCTGGGTCAGAAAGACTAGCTCATGCCCGCCCTGGGCGGCCAGCCATTGGATCAATTCGCGGTACTGGCCCGGCATGTTTTGATGGACGAGCAAAATCTTCATTTCAAAAGCCTTTCCAGATAGGCACCATAGGTGTTCTTTGAAAACATATCGGCCCGGTTTTGCAGCGCCTGATCGCTGATCCAGCCCTGCCGCCAGGCGATCTCTTCGGGGCACCCGGCCTGCAGGCCCTGCCGTTCTTCGAGCGTGCGCACGAAGTTGCCCGCATCCAGCAGGGACGCATGGGTGCCGGTATCCAGCCAGGCATAGCCGCGCCCCATGGTTTCGACCTGCAGGCTGCCCGCGTCCAGATACATCTGCAGCAGATCGGTGATCTCAAGCTCACCCCGGGCCGAAGGCGTGATTTTTCGCGCCCGCGCCGGAGCGGTGCCGTCGAGGAAATAGAGGCCCGTCACGGCATAATTCGACGGCGGTTGCGCAGGCTTTTCGATGATTTCTTTCGCGTGGCCCTGATCGTCGAAATCCACCACCCCATAGCGCTCGGGATCGGCCACGTGATAGCCGAACACGGTGCCGCCGCCCCGCGCATCCGCAGCCGCCAGTAATTCCGGCAGACCGTGGCCAAAAAAGATGTTGTCGCCCAGCACCAGCGCGCTGGGACCGCCATCCAGAAAATCCTCGGCCAGCAGATAGGCCTGCGCCAACCCGTCCGGGCTGGGCTGTATAACGTAGGTCAGCCGCACCCCCCACTGGCTGCCGTCCCCCAGCGTGCGTTTGAATTGATCCTGATCCTGCGGCGTGGTGATGACGCAGATATCGCGAATACCCGCCAGCATCAGAACACTGAGCGGGTAATAGATCATCGGCTTGTCATAAAGCGGCAGCAGTTGCTTGCTGACGGCCATGGTGATCGGATAAAGCCGCGTGCCGCTGCCGCCGGCCAGTATGATCCCCTTGCGTGTGCTCACCCGATCTCTCCCAATTCAGTCAGAATATCTTTTAAACCTGTTTTCCAGTCCGGACGTGTAATGCCGAATGTGGCCGTCAGTGAGGTGCAATCGAGGCGGGAATTGAGCGGGCGTTGCGCAGGCGTCGGATAATCGGCGCTGGGAATATCCACGACATCGCAGGTGATCCTGGCCTGCGCGAAAATTTCGCGCGCGAAACCGGCCCAGCTGACATCCGGAGTGCCCGCAAAATGATAGGTCCCCGCCTTGCCCGGATCGGTGCCGAGTTGCCTAGCCATCTCTAGACAGGCTGCGGCGATGGCGCGGGCTGACGTCGGCCCCCCGATCTGATCGGTGACGACGGTCAGACGGTCCCGTTCCCGCCCGAGCCGCAGCATGGTCTTGACGAAATTTGCCCCATGGACGGATACCACCCATGAAGTGCGCAAGATGGCCGCCACACCCCCCGCTGCAGTGATGGCCTGTTCGCCTGCCAACTTGGTACGCCCGTAAGCGCCCAGTGGTTCGGTTGTGTCGCCGGGCGTCCATGGGGCCTCGCCCGTCCCGGAAAACACGTAATCGGTCGAAATCGAGACAATGGGAATCCCCAAGGTGGCGCATTCCCGTGCCATTTCACCCGGCGCGGCCCCGTTGATGGCCATGGCCAGCGCCTCTTCCTCGTCGGCCCGGTCCACTGCGGTATAGGCGGCGGCATTGATGACCGCATGTGGCTGCGCCGCGCGGATGGCTGCAGCACATGCGCCCTGCGTGCTGAGATCCGCTGCCGTCCGATTCAGACATTGTACATGCGGATACCGTGCCAGTTCGCGCGCCACCTGCCCGGTTTGCCCGAACACAAGAACGGTCATAGGCGCTGCTCCCCATCTTCATCCTTTTCCAAATACTCCCGCCGGAGGCGCGATTTTTCTGGGAAAAATCGGTTTTTTATGCCTCCGGCGGGGATATTTCCGGCCAGATGAAGCAAGCGGATCATGCCTTCACCCCCAGCCGTTCCCCCACGCCATCCCGGTTTTGCAGGGCCCGCCACCAGCCTTCGTTGTCGAGATACCATTGCACTGTGCGCTCCAGCCCTTCCTCCAACGTCACTGAGGGCCTCCAGCCCAGTTCTTCACGGATGCGGGTAGCGTCGATGGCATAGCGCAGATCATGGCCGGGGCGGTCGGTGACAAAGGTGATCTGCTCCGCATAAGGCACAGTTTTGGGGCGTTTAGCGTCAAGGATCGCGCAGATCATCTGCACCAGATCGATGTTGCGGGCCTCGTTTTCACCGCCGATATTATAGGACCGGCCCACCCGGCCCTGCTGCACCACCAGCAGCAGCGCTGCGGCGTGATCCTCGACATAGAGCCAGTCGCGCACGTTCTCGCCCTGTCCGTAGACCGGGATTGGCTGCCCGGCCAGTGCGTTCAGGATTACCACCGGGATCAGCTTTTCAGGGAAATGATAGGGGCCGTAATTGTTCGAACAATTGCTCAGCACCACCGGCAGGCCATAGGTTTCATGCCAGGCGCGCACCAGATGGTCGCTGGCTGCTTTGCTGGCCGAATAGGGGGAACGCGGATCATAAGGCGTTTCTTCGGTGAACTGCCCGGTCGCGCCCAGCGAGCCATAGACCTCATCGGTCGAAATGTGATGAAAGCGAAAGTTGGCGGGTTTGCCCAGCCCAGCCCAATAGGCGCGTGCCGCCTCGAGCAGCGTATAGGTGCCAGTCACGTTGGTGTCGATAAATGTGCCCGGCCCGTCGATCGAGCGGTCCACATGGGATTCCGCGGCCAGGTGCATCACCGCGTCCGGCCTGTGTTCGGTAAAGATCGCGTCCAGCGCCGCACGGTCGCAAATGTCGGCCCGCACAAAGGTGTAATCGGGCGAGCCCGAGACCGGTGCCACATTCTCAAGGCAGGCGGCATAGGTCAGAGCATCAAGATTGACCACCTGATGCCCGTCGCGGACGGCCCGCCGCACCACCGCCGATCCGATGAAACCGGCACCGCCCGTGACCAACAGCTTCATCCCTACCCCTCCCAGACAAACGGGCTGTCGAGCGCAGCCAAGGGTGGCGCCGCTTTGTCCCTTTCACTCAGCACAGGTTCCTCGTTGAACCCCCAGTCGATATTGCAACTGTCCCAGCGTACCGCACCGTCGCATTCAGGCGCATAATAATCGGTGCATTTGTACAGAACCTCGGTATCCGGCATCAGGGTGACAAACCCGTGCAGAAATCCTTTGGGCACCAGAATTTGGCGCCCGTTTTCAGCAGAAAGCTCGATACCGAACCATTGCCCGTAGGTGGGTGAGCCCTTGCGGATATCAACGACCACGTCAAACAACGCGCCACGTCCGCACCGAACCAGCTTGTCCTGAGCATGCGGCGGTGCTTGGTAGTGCAGCCCGCGAAGGGTGCCGGTAACGGCAGAGAGCGAGTGGTTGTCCTGCACGAAATCCAGATCAATACCCGCCTCGGCCAACCTGCGCCGGTTCCAGCTTTCACTGAAGAATCCCCGCGCATCCCCAAACCGCGCCGGCGTCAGGATAAGTACACCTGGCAGGGCGGTTTTTTCAATTTTCATACTCTATAAGCCTTCTCAAAACCTTTCATTTTGCATAGCAACCAGTATGGGGGATGTCACGTCTTACACGGGTTGACCATTACGGCTTGCGCAGTGCGCATTCACTGTGTCGCCTCAAAACGCAGCCATGGGTTCTACCGGGCTCGGAGCTGTCGTTGGAAAATATTCGGTGCCGAAAATCTCGGGGTGCTGAATGGCCAGTGAAACTTCGGTGATGTGCAACGAGAATTCTCCGGCCAGCCGCGGGGTGGCACCGTTGCGAATTGCCCCGGCCATTTCCGCGATCCCCAATGCGAAATCCATCGGGTAACCCCGTTTGGCCGTGGATATTTCCCGGGAGGTTTCAGGTGCAATCCAGCGGCCGAAATCAAGCCCCAGAAGCTTTTTGGCTCCGCGTTGAAATCGGGTTGTCGGCGCTGGCGATGATCGGACAGGAGAGGAGAAGTCCCATGTTTCTGCAAGGCTCAGCACACCATCGTCGCAGAAAATCCGGAACTGGTGATCGTGTGGTGCCAGTATGCTGTTGGTCAGCCGAGCGGCCAGGCCATTATCAAACTCCAGACAGGCGACGGTGAAGTCTGGGGTCGAATAATTCGGCGGCGTATGAGGGCCTTTGTCGCGAACCAGGCAATTGGCGAAGGAAACCATACGGCGCACCGGCCCGAACATGCCGACCATCCAGGTCAGGGCATAACCAGCATGTTCCAATGTGCATCCGGTCTCGAATTCATTTTCAGCCGGCCAATATGCCCCTGACGCCGTCTTCCAGTTTTCGTACCCAATCCGATGCACCATGCCATCGTCCATCTCGGCATAGATCAGCCTGGGTTTCCCGCGTTCACCGCTAAGTACGGCCTTGTACAGTGTCTGCGCCGCTGTTCCCAGAAAGCTGGACGGCGCAGAAACCACATGGAGGCCCTGTTTTTCGGCCAGTTCGACCAGGTGTCGCGCCTCGCCGAAATCAAGCGCCAGAGGCTTTTCGGAATACACATGTCGACCCGCATCAAGGCATTGTTTTGTAACAGCATAATGCTGCTCCGGAGGCGTCAGGTTGACCACGATCTCGACGCTTGGATCCGTCAGGACTTCATCAATGCCGCCAAACTCTTCCAGATTGTAGTATTTTGCGAATTGTCGCTGTCGGTTGGCATTGCGGTCATGGACGCCGCGCAGGGAAAGCAACGGCGCCCAGTTGGCGAGCGTGGCCTGGTATAGATCAGCCACATAGCCACATCCAATGAACGCAATTCCGATACTTTCAGAACTGCTGGTCATCGATACATATGTCTTTTGCTCGGTGGGAAGCAACGACTCCCCAATGATGCCAAATCACCAATCTTCACAGAATGCACCATTACCCAAGGACACCCGAAACAAACCGTTGCCGGCAATACTAATTCCATTTCACCAAACGCTACAATCATTATCATAGGAACGCGAATACAGTGTCTCTGGCTCATCTCTGGCTTGCGCCTTCTTTTTCGTCTGTTGCCAGTTTGGAAATAGGCGGCTGACGCGCGGGCGGTCCGGTTTGCAGGGATTTTCCCGCTTTTCCCATCGCCACATGTTTCCAAGTGCGAAGGCAGGCGGTGTCACCGAATGGGATTGTTGCCGAAATGTGGCAGACCGAGCCGTCGTGTAGCCCGGTTGATGGTGCCATCGGTGATTTGGTGTGCAGGTTTAATCATTTGGCTCCTTTGGCTGAACAATTCAGTTAATATGGACCTGATTGCCTTATTTTTATCGACAGTTATTGGGGGCGAAACACAAATCTTTGCGCAGGGAACGTCCTGACTTTTCACAGGTTGGAATTGGCTGTAGTCTCGGAAATCGAGATATGGTTGTGTTGATGGGCGAATTTCGCTCAAAAGTAGTGATCTTGGACGGAAGAAGGGTTCCGTGACCTGCGGCAAAGTAACCGCCTGGGAATAATGGCCTCTGAATCCTGTGAAAAAATATGAACAAAGCTATACCGCCTGACGGAAAACTTAACCTTCGTATGCCGAGCGCTGCAAGACCCGCTCCGAAGGCGCTCGAGTTCGGGGATGTTGTAAGGGCATTGCGCAATCGCATAGTCCTGATCGCAGCGACGGGGATGATCTGTCTTGCGGGCGCTGTCTATTATCTTCAGTCGATCACGCCGACCTATACATCAGGTGGCCAGCTTCTGCTGGGCGGGCAGGGGCTGAGTGAGCAGAACTCGTTTGATCTTGTCGAAGCTCAGGTGCTTAGCAACGCGGTGATTGAAGGTGAGATCGCAATCATGCGATCCAATGATATCCTGATCAATGTCGTGCGCAAACTGAAGCTGGATGAAGATCCGGAATTCAACCCGGCCCTCAGAGAGAAACAAGATCTGAACCCGGTGATCACCTGGCTCAAGACAACAGTAAAAGCGATCATCAGCCCACCCCAGCAAGATACGGGCGCTAGCACCACTGCAGGGGCCCTTACAAACTCGGAAATTTTCGAAGCAGCTACTCTCAATGACCAACTGGTCGGAGAACTCGGTGGCGCTGTCAACACCGTGAGAAATGGGCTGTCCATCCGCCAGCAGGGAACCTCGTTTCTGATGTCGATTCAGGTAACCTCCGAAAACTCTCAAAAAGCTGCCGCCATCGCAAACACGGTTATGAGCGAGTATATCCGTTTTCTGGCCGACAAACGCTTTCAGGCGGCAGGGCGTTTTACCACCTGGCTGGAAGGGCGCGTTGAGGAACTGGCCAACAACGTAGAGGCCTCGGAGCGGGCGGTTCTGGAAATGCGCAGCGCGATGGAGGCCGATGCGGAAAACGGGGCGCGTCTGGACCAGCAGATGCAGGAGTTCACGACGAAACTTGTGAACGCCCGTGCAGAACTGGCGCAGGTCGAAGCGCAGGTTCGGCGCGCCTCTCAGATGAACGAAACCGAAGGCCCGATGGCAACGGCCAATATCCTGGCCAGCGATGCCCTCAATGATTTTCGCAGAACGCTTGTTGAACTGCGGCGCGAAGAAGCGGCGGAATCTCTGAACTTTTCTGAAGAATCCGCGCGGATGGAATCGATCCGCCGGGCAATTGCGAAAACCGAGTCCGACCTGTCCGATGAGGTTGATAACCAGTTGTTGCAGTTGAACAACCGCATGGAAACCCTGCGGCTCAATGTAAGAACGCTTGAAAGCAGCCTGCGGAGCTTCGAAGGTCTGAACTTGGAACGCTCCAAACAATTGATTGAATTGAATCAGTTACAACGTGTCGCAGACATCAACCGCAGCGTCTACGAGGACTTTCTTGGGCGCTACAGAGAAATCAGCGAATTCCAGAAAATCCCAATCTCGGACGCAAGGGTTGTCAGGTATGCAAACCCACCGTCCAGCCCATCTCATCCACGCAAGAAAGTCTCGGCGGTTTTGGCTTTGATCGGGGGGCTGTCGCTCGGCGTAGCATTGGCGCTGGCTCTGGAATGGCGGCCAAGGAAACTCTCGACCAGCAGACAGGTTTTTAATGAGACCGGATTGCCCATTTTTGGCAATACGCCGCGCCTGTCGAAGATCGGGTCGGCGCATGACTTGATCAGAAGGCTATCCAAAGACGAAGATCTGGCCCAGGCGGCTTTGCGCCTGACAGACAATGTAAACCTGCATACCGAGCATACCTTGCGATCCATTTTTGTGACGTCGCATAATACGAATACAAGCAAGACACTTACGGCTGTACTTCTGGCCTGGGCAAGCGCCCAAAACGGTAAGAGTTGCGTTTTGGTGGACGGAGATTTCCGGACTGCTCAATTGACCAAAAGCCTTGGTATTCGAGAAAAGGCCAACTTGTTGCCAACGATTCACAGCAACAAACCGTTGAATGAATGCGTGCTGACGGCACCCTCGGATGGCGGTTTCGATTGCATCGGAACGCAGGTGTCCGCAGCGGACCCCTCGATCATTTATAACGCAGATCGAGTTCAGGAACTGATAACGCTGTTGCGCAAGAATTACGATGTGGTGATTATCGACGCACCGGGGCTTGAATATACCTCGAACAGTTTTGCCAATCAAGGTGCACAGGATCTTGGTATTTTTACGATTGAAGCAAAGAAGGTAACTGCGGGGAGCATTGCGGATAGCATGGATATATTTAGGGAAATTAACCTGAGCGGAGCTGGCATTGTCCTGAACGGACCAGCCTGATAAATTCAGCGGTCTTCACTTTTTCCGGTTGGGAGTTTTGACCCCAAGCACATTTGAGGCAAAGCACTCTGAAATATTGATGGGGCAGCTTTCTGCCCGATTTCAAATGCGAATTATATTCTGGTTCGAAACAGCAGCAGACATGGCAGCACATTGAAACCGATATCCGTGGCAGATGCGCAAAAGGTCGGCTGGGATATCATCCTGATTGGGTCAAGTTTTGCCTCGTGTTTTTTTGCCTACAAGCTGAAGGGCAAGGGCCTGAAAGTCCTTGTTGTCGAACGTGGATCTTTTGTCGACCACGCGACACAGCTTGAGAACCGTCTGGATCCTACGCCGTTCCCAGTAATCCAGGAGAACAGTTCCGGTCAGCGCAAAGACTGGATCGTGCGCCATCAGTTCGGCGGATGCTCGAACTGCTGGTGGGGGAACACGCCACGCCTGCAACCCAGTGATTTTGAGTTGTATTCGCGCTATGGCGTGGCGCAGGACTGGCCGATTTCGTATGCCGAACTCGAGCTTTACATGGTCGAGGCGGAATACATCATGGATATCGCCGGTTCTGACGAGGCCGGGTATGCGCAGCGCAGCGCACCGTTTCCCTTTCCGCCACATGTGCCAACCCGCGCGGAACGTAGGATGTTTGAGGCCGAGCCAAGCTGGCAACCTATGCCCTGCGCCCGCTCCAATGGGGGGCGGCGGGCCAATTGCTGTGCGTCCGGGGCCTGTAACCTTTGCCCCATCGATGCAAAATTCACGATCCTGAACTCGCTGGATCTATTCGAGGATGAAGGGTTCCATTTCCTTCTCAATGCCGAATGCAGAACGGTGGAGAATGCTGCCGGGCAAGCGACAGGGGTTGCGGTCAATACCGCTGAGTCAGGCCTGGTCACCTTGCGCGCTGATTTTGTGGGGCTGGGTGCCAATCCGATTTACAACTCTGCTATTCTTCTGCGGTCCGGCATAGGGTCCGATCTGGTCGGGCGTGGGATTCATGAACAGCTGGGTCAGTTCGTTTGGGTCGATATTCCATTCGACAATTATTACGGCGGCACGTCTTTGACCGGCATGGGGTACGGGCTTTACGACGGTGATTTTCGTAATGAGGCGGCGTCAGTGTTGATCGAAAGCTGGAATGCACCGCCCTCGCTGCGGCTGGAGCGCGGGAAATGGCTGCAACGCCTCAAGCTCAAACTGGTGGCCGAGGATTTACCGCAAGCCAGTAACCGGGTTGTGTTGAAAGACGACGAACCGGTTATCCTGTGGGCCGGGCATAGCGACTACACTTACGCGGGCCTTGCGCGTGGGCGCGAAATTCTACCCTCTCTGATTCCGTTTGAGCATACGATCGCCAGAACTGGCGGTTTTGAACCAACCGAGGCGCATATTATAGGTGGCACGCCCATGTCCACTGACAGTTCCACCGGTGTTGTCGACAGAAACTGCCGTGTCTTTGGCGTGTCGAACCTGGCCTGTCTGGGGTCAGGTGTATTCACGACTGGGGCGGCAGCGAACCCGACTCTGACACTTGCAGCTTTGTCGCTTTATGCGGGAGAAACGTTATGAGCATGCACCGCCGGATGTTTCTGATTGGCGGTGGTGCCGCTGCAGCGTTGGTCGCGCTGCCCCTGGCCCTGGGCGGAACAACGCAGTTTCTAAGGCGCACACTTCGGCATCACTTCGGGCCTGAGGTTCTAAGACTTGACGGCATTGATGATTTCATCAACGAGTTTGCGTCTCTGGCTGGCGAAGGCAGCCCGGCCAAACAACTGGCCGCCGAGGTGTATTTTGCATGGCACGGTGACAGAGTGCGATTGATCGGTCCGGCCGCAGCCCTGCAGGATCGGTTTCTCTATACTATTCTGACCAGAAGCAACATCATTGCGATCCAGCAGAGCCGGGAAACC
The DNA here is from genome assembly GCF_056542865.1 of Ruegeria sp. AA6. Taxonomy (NCBI): domain Bacteria; kingdom Pseudomonadati; phylum Pseudomonadota; class Alphaproteobacteria; order Rhodobacterales; family Roseobacteraceae; genus Ruegeria; species Ruegeria sp. AA6. The sequence continues at coordinate 10,473 of NZ_JBQGAN010000026.1, read as the reverse complement.
GAGTTCGACTATGGTTTTGTCGACCCATGGATACCTGTCTGCGATCAATATCTGTCAGCAGCTGCTGACGATACAATTTGAGGTTTGGACTGTCCTGCTAAAATGCGTGCAGCCGCTGACGGTACGCCGAATTCTGGCAGGTCTACGCATTCAGCGGGTGGCACCATTGTGGTGCCGTGCTCCCATCCGACTAGAGATACTCCGTTTCCAGTTTGCAGCGCGAAGCCGATATCCGACCCGCGAGTGTCCTGAAGGACTTTGATGATATTTGGTTTTTGGATGCCGTTTTGGTTCGTAATGAAAACGCCTACCTGTATACAACGGACCGTCAGTTCGAAATCAGAAAAGTCTCCAATCAGAGGTCGCCCGTTTCTGTGATCTATACTGAAGGGCGCTGCTTCAGTGCCATGCCTGTAAAGAAATTCCGAAAACCGCGGTTTATTGTATGCCAGATCGAAGTCACCCAGCCATTCGATGGCGCGCATCTCTTCATCCGTCACGATGAAGGCATTTTTTATAAGCCATGGCGTAATTAAAGCTTCAGCGTCCACCCACTGCCATCGAATTTTGCCCAACAACATGTTTTTGTCTTCTCCCAGCATCAGTTTTGTGCTGCGTACAAAGGCCGGGTTGGCAAAAATGAGGAATCCGGAGGTTATGGCGAGCACTAACCAGGAGAATGTTTTTCCCAATGAGGTCGGAAAAATAAAAGACATCGCCTCGGTCGCGGCACTGTTCAAAAAACGCCAAATAGTAGGCAGAACAGCTTGCAGACCGATTCCCCAAAGTACGAAAAAGAAAGGCATCGTCGGATAAAGATAACGGATATTCTTTAATCCACCGAAGGATTGCAGCACGAAGGTTGTGCCGAATAAGATTAGACAGAACGCTGCGGGTACGAAATTGGCCCGTAGCGCGATGATGGCGATAACAGGAAACAACGGCCAAAACGTGGGATAGTTGTCCCTGAAATTCCGGTGATAAAATGTCGTGTCGTTCTGGGCAGGCCACGGCTCCCAGTTGTATGTAGTCCAGAGCCAGCGGATTTCTTCCGAAAACACACCGTTCAGCAACATACCTGCCATCACTACCAATATAGCGCCAACTGGCCACCACAGGCGCGGATATTTTCGTAGCCAATCCGGCACAAAGACCACAAGCACCCAAAGCCCGACCGCGCCGACTCCTAATGCCGTAAGCACTTGCAGATCAAGTGCACACAGAAACAAAACCGCTGCAGACACCAGCGCCGCAATTCGCCGAGAAATGGCTCTGTGGCTGGTAAGTGCCAAGTAAACGAGAAGTGCACCGGCCACAAAGAGGATACCCTGTAACGAATAGAACCTAATATACTGGGATACTTCGATGCCGTTTGGCCAAAAAAGCAAAAAAACGAATGTAATCAGGGCCGCTATCGTACCACTGACATGATAGGTCCAGACAACAACAAACGAAACCAACAAGGCCCCGGGGATGATTGATGGGATTAGGCGTGCTGCAAGGGCTGATTGTTCTCCGATGACGCTGAAACTCGTGGCAATCAATCGAGTAAAACGCTCAGCTCGATCATAGACGCCATCCAAAACCGTAAAAGTCTGATCTTCTTGCCAGCTGACAGCGGGCAAATATTGATAAAGCTCGTCATAGATCAGAGGGTGATCGATCATTCCAATCCGAGTGAGAAGAGCCGCTGCAAACGTGACCACGGCAATCAGAACAAGAGGGGTAACGCGTACACTGTTACGGCCATGCTGGAAGTGCCGGTCTGAACTGCTCATCTCTAATGCTTCCCTGAAGGCAGCGCACAGCATTCAGAATAGGTAGCGAGCCAAGGGGGCGGGTCACCCCATTGACTATCAGACCCTTCAAGAAAGTGTGCCACTGTTAGTAAACTATTTTCCGAGAAGAAGAGACCCATACACTAAATAATTCCAACCTCAAACCCTGCACGGCAACAAAGGGATGAGCCAACAAAACAAGCGTTCGCCGCTGAAGATTGAGTGAAGCAGCGCATGCGTCTTTCGTCAATTACAACAAACCTAGTCCATTTCTAACACTTTGATATGTTTCCCCATCCGGGACAGTTTGGCAAATAGTGTTAAATTAAAGCAAATTACAAAGCCTTTTCGATCTGCCCTGCAATCGCCTCCACGCTATGACATGAATACTGATTTGATAGTGCTTCAACACCGGCGCCGGGTTTAGTATCGGTAGCGAATTTTGGAGGTATCCAGTGTTAGAAATGGACTTCACTTCAAGTAATATGGCTAAGGGCCAAGGTGTTTTCTTTTGGTTTTTTTATCGTGCATAGTCTTTTGATTGTCGATCCCTGTGCCGGGTCGTTGCTATGAAGATGGCTACAGTGACTGCATCAAAAAAGCTGATTGCTTTGGACGATACCAGATTGGCGAATAACCATACCCCCCCTAAAAGTTCATAAAGAGTTCGGATATTCTTATTTTCAGCTAGATTTAGGTGTTGCACAAACACTGGACGGTGCCCTCAGTAGTCCTGAGGGCACCGTTACACTGCAAAAATAAACGGAGCTCTATATATTTGGCCGGGATTGTAGATATCATCCATCGCAGCCAGTTCGCCGATGATGTGGGCGCGTGATTTATGCCAGCCACGCTAGGTCATATTGGAGCGCAGTACCTGGTGACGAAACTGTGCTTACCTGAGGCCGATACGAAGTGGGTATTGGCTGGGTGCGTTGTGCCAGATGTCCCGTGGATCCTTCAGCGTGCCCTCCCAAACGCGACTGATTTTTCACCGACTGAACTGCGCTTATACGCTATCGCTCAAAGCACATTGCTGATGAGTTTGATCTTGTGTGCTTTCCTGGCGCAATTCAGCCGCAATACCCGAAGCGTGTTTGTCGTTCTTGCCCTGGGAACGGTTCTGCATCTGGGTTTGGACGCATTGCAGACCAAATGGGCAAATGGGGTTGTTCTGTTTGCACCGTTACGCTGGGATCTGCTGAATTTTGGTCTGTTCTGGCCCGAGGATTGGCCCACCTATGCATTGTATGCTCTTTCAGGTGCCGTCGGCGTCTGGATCTGGGTAAAGGAAACGCGATACGGCAAGGATCTTCAGCTGCCCGGTGGATGGCAGGCAGTGATAGCCGCGCTATTTTTAGTGGCCTATGTCGTTCTTCCGGTGGGTATGAAGGAGGGTGCCCGGGCTGCAGATTTACACTATGCCGCAACACTGACTGATGTCGAAAGCCGGGCTGGAAAACCGATAGAGTTCGATCGGAGTCGCTTGATTACCCATCCAGACGGAGCTCACCTGAAGGTTTGGGCCGGAGAAGAGTTTGAGCTGATTGCACCGTTCCCCATGCGGGGTGAAGTCGCCTCGATCCGGGGGCAGTTTGAAACACCCGCAACGATCCGCGTCGCGGAGTTTCACATTCATCCCTCAACCATCCGCAGCCTTGCGTCTTATGTCGGACTTTTGATGATCGTCATTTGGTGGGGTCTCTGCCTTATGGATCGTTTCCGCGTCTGAACTGGGTACAACTGAAGGCCGACCACGCAGGACCTCATCGATTTCATAGCTTCGCAATCTTCGACTTGACGAGAAGATGATAATTTCTCCCACCAGCCCCAGAGCCACGACCTGAATGCCCAAAACCAGCATCAGGACCGCAAACACCAGTGCCGGACGGTCCGCGAGAGGTGTGCCGAAGAAAAGACGCTCAATCACCAGATAGGTGGTCAGCAGCCCCCCGATCAGGATGAGGGGCACACCGACCGATCCAAAAAAGCGCAAAGGCCGGCGGAGATATTTGAGCCCGACAAATAAGGTGAGCACATCAACCAAAGCCCCAACATGGGCGTTCGGTTTGAACTTATAGATCGCCTGCGCATCAACATCCCTGACAATCGGCAGATCCACTTCTTTGACGCTGTAGCCTTCGGAGGCAGCAATCAGAGGCAAAAAATGTTGGCGTACGCCAAGCTCTGCCACCTTCAGGAAGACGTCACGACGTCCCGCCCGCGCGCGGCAGAAGACATCTGTGAAATCCTGTTTAAACAGCAACTTCAAAAGGCCGTGCGTAGCCCGGGCCCGGGCCTTATGCATCCCACTTCTATTCAGTTCGCTCCGCTTGCCCACGACCATGTCATCCTCGCCAAGCGCATCGATCAGCGTATTGATCGAGGACGGGTCTATTTCGGGCCAGGACGGCAGGGTCACAACAATATCTCCAACCGCTTGGCCGATCCCAAGTTTGATTGCCGCGTCTTCGCCGTTCCACGGTCTTTGCGGGACTGGTTTCAGGTTAGGCCACTGGGTCGCCAGTGGCTCCAGCGCCGCACGGATACCGGGCGAGGCCTGCTCGAATACAACGATAATCTCGTATGGCTCGGGTCTTTGATCCAGCACGGATAGAAAATCCGTCAACAGATCCGCCAGACCCTTGCCATCGCCTTCCGTACCGACGATCACGGATATCAGCCCGGTTGCGGCTGCGTTGGTTACGGTCGGGTTTTGGTCGTGAATCATATTAGTCCCTTTCAGGCAGGGTACGTGCGGATTGGCCGCCCAGCCAATACAGTTCGGCGGGCTCGATCTGGCGATGTACCAGGGCGCACACCACGCCGATTAAAAGCAAAAACAATGTCAGAGATCCGCAGAGCATCGCAACCGACGTGTACACCATGACACTGCCCGACCCGGTCGCACCCGTTCCAAACAGGATTGGCCAGGCAAACAGAACAGCCACGATAGCCGAGACAGCCGCCAGACCCGTAAACCGACGCATCGGCCGCCGGGCGAACAAAAGCAACGTTTTGATCGCAATCAGATCCAGCAGAACCTTGAAGATTCGGGATAGCCCATACTTTGACTCTCCGAACTGACGCGCGTGGTGACGCACGCCAACCTCGGCGATCCGGGCCCCGACGGGCTGCGTCATGGCCGGGATAAAGCGATGCATGTCGGAATAAAGCGGTACACGTTTGATGATGTTCGCGCGGTACACCTTGAGCGAACATCCATTATCTTTCACCGGCAGGCCCGTGACCTTGCCAATCAACCGATTGGCAATCATCGATGGTAGCTTGCGCGACAACCATTTGTCCTGCCGGTTGATCCGCCAACCGATCACCATGTCATAGCCTTCGTCGATCTTTGCAAGCATCATCGGAATGTCCGCCGGATCGTTTTGCAGATCACCATCCATAGTCACAAGAACCGAACCGCGCGCATATTCGATGCCAGCAGTCATCGCCGCTGTCTGACCGTAATTCTTGCGAAATTTAAGCACGACAACCCTCGGATCAGCAGCGGCCAGTTCCGACAATTTCTGAAAGCTCGTGTCTGTTGATCCGTCATCGACAAAAATCAATTCGAAAGAAAGACCAGCGGCATCCATCGTGTCAGCAACCTTGCTGTACAACAGACCAACGCTTTCTTCCTCGTTCAGTATCGGAACGAGGACCGAATACCTGATGGCCAATATCTTACTCCCGATCAAACATCTAACGGTACAAAATCTTAAATGCGCTACCAATATGGGCCGTCGCTTTACGAAGCGCGCTGACCCTAGCAACGCGTGTATCTGAAAGCAATTCTTGAAAAGAATACCATCATTCTGTCACTCACCGCCAACAGAGCGCACTCAATGGTGACTACAATACGATGTCTTATCCGCGATGAGTTTGACGGCCTCGCCGCTTCATATGAATTAGATTAAGAATTTGTTTTATAATTACAAAAATTAGTTTTATGTTGTTTGGCTCTTTGCTGAATCTTCTGAAGATAATTATTCTGGTTTTTAGTGAATTGGCGCAATGTAAATAAGCAACAGTGAACCAATCCGACCGATCTCGGCAAGACTGTTGACCCACAACCTCAGGTCGGAGGATTGAGATGTTGATGGGCTGTGCAGGTTCAGAATGGGCTATAAAACGCAGATGCGTGCGCGGATCAAGGCAGGTTGTTCAACCCGGAGAGGCTCAATCCACTTCTGTATTGAACCCGATACTCACATTGCTACTTGATCAAAATAACCCATGCACGTTTGATGCGCAGGCAATATGCGAGACACCAAATTATAGATACCTTGAGGCAAACCAAAGCAGTTTTGCAGATACGGCTGATTAGCATGTCAAAGAGGGGTGATTATGAAGGATGACCAGCGCATACACCCGGTGGGCAAAAGAGCGGAGATGCTTGTCGTCGCGCCGCACCCTTTTTTCACACCCCGCGGCACACCATTCAGCGTCTACTATAGGACGCTTGTGCTGGCCGAGGCAGGTGTAAAAATAGATCTGTTGACGTATCATCCTGGACAGGACGTGGATATTCCGGGTGTGCGCATCGTGCGTATCCCGCGCATCGCGTTTCTGGAACCTGTTCCGGTCGGGCCGTCTATAAAGAAGATGTTTCTGGATGTCTTTGTCCTGCTCTGGACGATCGGCATGCTCATCAGGCACCGGTACGGATTGGTCCATGCCCATGAGGAATCCGTCTTCTGGTGCCGGGCGCTGAAGCCGATCTTCCGGTTTCGGATGATCTACGACATGCATTCCAGCCTACCTCAACAACTCGAAAACTTCGGCTTCACGAAATCGAAAATACTGATCGGCATCTTCCGCTTTCTGGAGGATAGCTGTCTGAAAGCTGCGGATGCGGTAATCACGATATGCCCGGATCTGCGCGACTATGCCCTGCAACAGGGTGTCGCCAAGCAAAAGCACTTTCTAATCGAAAATTCGATCTTCGACGATGTCAAACTGAAGGCCTCTCACGGCGCATCTGCAGCAGTGGATTTCGAGGCTGAAGATGTCGTGTTTTCCGCAGAAAACCCAACTATGGTCTACGCTGGGACATTCGAAAAATACCAGGGCATCGATCGGGTCATCAAAGCGTTTGCAAAGATTGCCAATCAACACCCAAAGGCACGGCTAATATTGGCCGGCGGTACTCCGGATCAGGTCAATGCTATGAAAAAAGTGGCGGTCGATGAAGGGTTGTCAGATCAATGTGTGTTTACCGGCCGAGTATCCAAGAAGGCTGCCTTGAGGTTGAACCGGGACGCAGACGTTTTGTTGTCTCCCCGTATCGATGGCACCAACACGCCACTGAAGGTCTACGAACAACTTGCAAGCGGTAAGCCGTTGATTGCTACGCGCATCTGGTCGCACACGCAGGTGCTGGATGATGAATATTGCTTCTTGGTCGACCCGACACCAGACTCGATCGCCGAAGGTATGCGTGAAGTGCTGGATAGCCCCGACGAAGCCAAGCGACGCGCGGGGAATGCCCGCACACTCTATGAACGAAAATATGCGCGCCCAATCTATGAGGCTAAGATTCGCGACCTCTTAGCTGAGGTCGGCTTCGAAGGTGCTTACCCCACAACATCTTCCCCCGGGGGCGAAGAGCAGGTCGGGCACGGACCATCTGGTTTGATTAGGTCCCGAGTCGAGCGTATCGCTGACAAGTAATAGTAATAAATGTGCGGATCTCAGGAAAACGAGTAGTCTATTACAATCACGCCATTTATTTGCGGTCAGTAGACGGAATGGGAATTTGAGAGTAAACGTTCCAATAAGGGAAACGATTATCCGGTGATTTTGGCGTAGAGTTGATTTGCCCTTAGGCCCTTCTTAGCTATACAAATACATAGGGCTGAGATTGTTTGAGTTTTGTTTTAGCCAGTAGGGTGACAACAACCTAGTTTCACGCGCTAGTTTCGCGCGGGGTGTGGTCACTGGTTTAATAGTGGGTTGGGTTACATGGCGACATTTTCTGAAGAATTTGATTCTCCGTTGCATGCCAGTGATTGGCTGATATCCGACTACGCATTGCCCGGAGGCTGGATTGATACAGCCTGGTCGCCTTCCAATGTCACGGTTGAAGCGGGTCAACTTACCCTGACACTTGATGATCAGCCACTGGATGGAAAATCCTATAGCGGTGGCGAAATACGTACGGTCGAAGACTTCAGCTTCGGGACCTATACCGTCACAATGCAGACGGCAGATGGTGGCGGTGCAAACTCGACATTTTTTCTATATTCCCCCCAGACCGAAATCGATTTTGAGTTCCTTAGCAGTGATCCAACTCAGGCACTGGTGACATATCACTTTGGCGGCGAGAGTTCGGGAGTCGTTGTTGACCTAGGCTTCGACTCTTCAGCCGGATTGCACACCTACACGATCGAATGGGGACCAGACTCGATTGAATGGTATGCAGATGGGAATCTTTTGCATTCTGTGGTCGATCCCACCGATCTAGAGGTCCCAACTGCAGACGCGCAGATTTTTCTGAACATCTGGCACGGGACGCCAAGCTGGATGGGCGACCCCGTGTTCGCGCCATCTACTTCCGCAAGCTACGATTCCGTGAGCTTCACTGCGCGCACGGCACCCGTTGCACAGGACGATTGGGTCGTCTTGGCCGAGAGCGGGCCGGTTATTTTGGATCTGCTGGCAAACGACAATGATCCCGATGGCCTACCACTTGAAGACAGCAATATCGTAATCACGCAGGCGCCGATATTCGGCAGCCTGTCACAAGACCCCGGAACTGGCACGTTTACATATACACCATCTGATCCCAATTTCGTGGGAATCGAACGCTTCGAGTACACGGTTTCGGACAGCAATGGAGAAGTCTCAAACACAGCCTGGGTTACTGTACAGGTCGGACTGGACCCGATTGATCCCGAGGCGGTTCAGCTGACGGATGGCAATGATGACAATCTTGCGCTGATCAGTGGCGGGACGGATATTTTTGACGGTCTGGCTGGCGATGACACGCTGTATGGCGGCGATGGCGGCGACCGTCTGTACGGCAATATCGGCAATGACGTGCTGTACGGCAATGGCAGCGGCGACAGTCTCTATGGCGGGTCGGGCGATGATGTGCTGGATGGCGGCAACAACAACGACGTTATGGACGGCGGTGCCGGGGCGGACACGCTGACCGGCGGCAAGGGCAATGACACGTTCAAGTTCTCGGTGGTCGACGGCGCGGTGGACACGGTCGAGGATTATGCCTGGTGGAACTTCCTGGATGTGGGCGACGCGCTGGTGGGCTACACGCAGGGCGTAGACACGCTAACCGATTTCGTGCGCTTCACCACGGTTGGCAATGACACGCTGCTCGAGATCAACCCGGACGGCACCAGCGGCTTCGTCCCGGTCGCACTGCTCACCGGCGTCAAAAACCTCGCCGGAACCGAAACAGACATGGAAGCCAATGGACGGTTGCTGACGGCGGGCACGAATACGGCGCCGGATGCGGTGGATGACGCGGCAACCGTGGACGAGGATCAGAGTGTCACGATCGACGTGTTGGCCAATGACAGCGATGCTGATGGCGGCACGCTGTCGCTGCAATCGGTGACCCAGGGCCAGTTCGGCTCGGTGGTGATCAATGCCGGCCAGCTGGAATACACCCCGGATGCGGATGCCAACGGGATCGACAGCTTCAGCTATACGGTGTCGGACGGGCAGGGTGGCGCAGCGGTTGCCACGGTGACCGTGACGGTGGCGCCGACGCCGGATGCGCCGGTGGCGCAGGATGATGCGGCCAGCGGTGAGCAGGACGGCCCGATCCAGATCGACGTTCTGGCCAATGACAGTGACGCGGATGGTGATGCGCTGACGATTGATGTGTCCGGCTCGGTGCCGTCGAACGGCCAGGTTGCGGTGTCGAATGGCCAGATCGTCTATACCCCGAATGCCGGTTTTGTCGGCGAGGACAGCTTTACCTATGCCGCATCAGATGGCACCTCCAGCAACACCGCCACCGTGACGGTGACGGTCTATGAGACCAACGCCGCGCCGGTGGCCGCACCCGATGCCGCCACCACGGACGAAGATCAGGCGGTGGCGATCGATCTGCTGGCCAATGACAGCGACGCCAATGGCGACCCGCTGAGCGTGACCGCGCTGACCAGCGCTTTTGACGATCCCGGCACCGCTGGCGTGGTCGAGACCGAGCATGGCTCGGTGACCCTGGCAAACGGGATTGCGACCTATACCCCGGATGCGGATTTCAACGGGGTGGACAGCTTCGGCTATACGCTCAGCGACACCAAGGAGAGTTCGGTGGGCACGGTCTCGGTGACGGTGGACGCGGTCAATGACGCGCCGGACGCGCAGGATGACACGGCAACCACCGATCCCGATGTGGCGGTCTCGATCGACGTTCTGGCCAATGACAGCGACGTGGATGGCGATGCGCTGAGCATCGATATCTCGGGCTCGACCCCGGCCAATGGCTCGGTCTCGCTGGTCAATGGCGAGATTCTCTATACCCCGGATCCGGGCTATATCGGCTCCGACAGCTTTACCTATGCGATCAGCGACGGCACCGAGAGCCGGACCGCCACGGTCTCGGTGACGGTGGGCTCGCTCTATGACCCGATTGATCCCGAGGCGGTTCAGCTGACGGATGGCAATGATGACAATCTTGCGCTGATCAGTGGCGGGACGGATATTTTTGACGGTC
>NZ_JBQGAN010000025.1:0-50560 GCF_056542865.1 Ruegeria sp. AA6 | reverse complement strand
GGCGAAGACGGCAACGGCGAAGTCGAAGCCAAGGTCAAAGCCGAAGTCGCAGACCTCTGCGCCAAGTTTCCAATCTATCCGAACCTGTAAGTTGAAGGACAAACCTATGAGCTTTCATTCTATCGACCAAGCCCCTGCCCGCCTGAACCGCAGCGAGCTGGCCGTTCCCGGCAGCCAGCCCGGAATGTTCGAGAAGGCCGCCGCGTCTGACGTGGATGTCATCTTCCTCGATCTGGAAGATGCCGTCGCACCCGACGAAAAGGAACAGGCGCGCAAGAATATCATCGAGGCACTGAACGACATCGACTGGGGCAACAAGACCATGTCGGTGCGGATCAACGGTCTGGACACCCACTATATGTATCGCGATGTTGTGGATGTGGTCGAACAGGCTGGTGAGCGGCTGGACCTGATCATGATCCCCAAAGTCGGCACCGCCGCTGACGTCTATGCCGTCGATATGCTGGTCACCCAGATCGAGGACGCCAAGGGCTACAAGAAAAAGATCGGGTTCGAACACATCATCGAAACTGCACTGGGCATGCAGAACGTTAGTGAGATCGCAGCAGCCTCGAAACGCAATGAAAGCCTGCACTTTGGTGTTGCCGACTATGCCGCATCCACCCGCGCTCGGACAACAATCATCGGTGGCGTGAACCCGGACTATTCGGTTCTGACTGATGCGGATTTCGAAGGTGGGCGCATGACACATTGGGGCGATATGTGGCATTACGCGCTGGCTCGCATGGTGGTTGCAGCCCGCGCAAACGGCTTGCGCCCAATTGACGGACCGTTCGGCGATTTTCAGGACCCCGACGGTTATCGCGCCGCCGCCAAACGCGCTGCTGTTCTGGGCTGTGAAGGCAAATGGGCCATCCACCCCAGCCAGATTGCGCTGGCGAACGAAGTCATGTCCCCGTCCGAAGCCGAAGTCACCAAGGCCCAGCGTATTCTGGTCGCGATGTCCGAGGCTGAAGCTGCGGGTAAAGGCGCGGTTTCTCTGGACGGTCGCCTGATCGACTATGCGTCTATCCGTCAGGCAGAAGTGCTGGTGGAAAAAGCAACCCAAATTGCTGCCGCGTAACGGCGTCACAAAACATATATTGAAGTTCCCCCGCCATCACCGAATGCAATCCATTCAACGTGGCGGGGATTAGGGCATCATCATTACTTTCCCTGCAACGCGATAGTGATGGATATAGCCTTCTCAGCCACGCATGAGAGAGTGGCTCGGATCGTAGGGGGACGGCGCGATGACCTCAGCTGTGACCAGATCTCCGTACATATCCAGCTGCATCCTGGTGCCCTCAGCCGCCAGATCGGGGTTCACGAAGGCATAGGCGAGGTTCCTGCCTACCCGGTGCCCCCAATCGCCCGAAGTGATAGTGCCGACCACCCTATCGCCCCGCATCAGCGAGGCACCGCCATGCGCCGGGGCGTGGGTAGCATCAACCTGCAGCGTCACCAGTTTCTTCGTAGGGCCGTTGGCATGGCGTCTTTGCAGCGCCGCCTTGCCGATGAAGTCGCCTTTGTCCAGCTTGACGAAACGGTCCAGCGCGGTTTCGAACGGGTCGAACTCGGTCAGCAGATCGGCCTTCCAGTGCAGGAAGCCTTTCTCCATCCGCATCGATTCCACCGCGCGGGCTCCAAAGAGTTTCAGGCCGTGGGCCTCACCGGCGGCGCGCAGTGCCAGGTAAGCGGCATAGAGCGAGGCGTTAGGCACGTGAATCTCATAGGCCAGCTCGCCCGAGAAGCTGACGCCCATCACTGTGGCTGGGGCAAACCCGACAAAGCACTCGCGGACCGACAGCCATGGGAAGGCCTCTTTCGACCAGTCGCCGCGCGCACAGGTCGACAGCACGGCGCGCGCCTTGGGTCCGGCCAGAACCAGAATCGTCTGTTCGTTGGCCAGGCTACGGATTTGCACGTCTTCGTCGTCGTGCAAATGCTGGGTTAACCAGTCCATGTCGTGATATTCACTGGCAGCTGCCGAACCGTACCAGACCCGCTCGGGTCCACGGTCACTAGCGGGCAAGTTGGCGATGGTGGCCTCGCCCTTAATCATGCCGAAATGGTTCAGCAGATAACCCAAACCGACCCGGCCCGCGCGTTTGGTGACGTTGCCGCAGAACATGCGGTCGAGGAAGGCATGACGGTCGGCGCCAGTGATCTCGAACCGGTTAAAACCGTTGACCTCGCACAGGCCGACATTTTCTTGCACATTCCTGATCTCGTTCGCGACCACGTCGAAGGCTTCGTCAAAGTCGAAAGTGAGGCTGGGGTGGAAGTCGGGCGACGGCTTGATGTAGTCGACCCGTTCCCAGCCGTTCACCACGGTGAACTCGGCACCCTCGGCGGCCAAAACCGGGGTCAGTGGCGTGGTCTTGGCCAGCCGGCCTGCAGGGCGGTGTTCGTGTGGGAAGTGGAAGCGGAATTCGTTCTGATAATCCTCGATGGCCTTCAGCGAGGTCAGTTCCACATTGGCATGTCCGGTAAAGCGGCGCGGATCGAGGCACCAGGTGTCATAGCACGCCTCGCCATGTACGATCTGTTGCGCCAGCAGCCAGCCGTGGCCGCCACCTTCACCCAGACCGGCGCGCAGGCCGATGATACAGAACGCGTTACGCTTGCCAGGGATCGGCCCGACCAGCGGCGCGCCGTCAATCGTGTAGGTAATCGGGCCGTTGACGATGGAGCGAATGCCCGTCTCTTCCAGTGCGGGCATGCGTTCAAAAGCACCGGCCAGCACATCCATCACGCGGTCCAGATCATCCGGGCACAGCGCGTTAACAAAGTTCGGGTCAATCCCGTCCATGCCCCAAGGCTTACAATCCTGTTCATAAAATCCGACCAGAAGCCCACCCTTTTCCTGACGGCTGTAGTAATCGCTGATCGGGCAGCGAAGCAGCGGCATGCGGTGGCCGGCCTCGGCAATGCCAGGAATGTCTTCGGTCAGGAAATATTGATGCTCCATTGAGGCGACCGGGTGATGCACCCCCATCATCGCTCCTACTTCGTTGACACGGTAACCGCAGGCGTTGACCACGATGTCACAGCCGATGTCGCCGTGTTCAGTATGCACGGTCCAGGTGTCATCTTTGTGCTGGGTCAGCGCCGTCACCGGCGTGTTGCGATAGACTTCGGCCCCGGCTTTGCGCGCGTGATAGGCCAGCGCCTGACACAACTGCGCCGGGTCGATATCTCCATCCAGCGGGTCCCATAGTCCCCCTAGCAGGTTGGTGGTTGAGATCAGCGGGTGACGGCGGGCGCATTCCTCGGCGTCGATCACCTCGAATTCGACCCCCATGCCGCGCGCCATCGAGGCAAAATGGCGGTAGCCCTGCATCTGTGCTTCGGTATTGGCAAGGCGAATGCCGCCATCCGCGTGGTGGTAATTGATCGGGTATTCGAGGTTTTCCGACAGTTCTTTATACAGATTGATCGAATGCGTTTTCAGCCCGACCATGGTCTGGTTCATGCCAAAATTGGTGACTTGCGCAGCCGAATGCCATGTTGTGCCACTGGTCAGCTCATTGCGCTCTACCAGAACAACATCGCTCCACCCCTCTTGGGTCAGATGATAGAGCGTCGAGCATCCGGCAATACCACCGCCGATGACGACAACTTTGGTGCGGGATTTCATGTGAAGCGTGCCTCCGACAGTGCTTTGGTCGAGATTGACCTGCACATTGGCTTGGTTCGCAATGAATTGCTTATTAGTCTCATGAAATCGAACTCTAATTTCGAATTTTTCGACCTAAGGTAGAGAGCCGTTGAAATTGTGTCGTCCAGGCTTCTTCAATCACGCCAAAATCTGAACAAAAGGAACGCAGATGACTGGGCAGCGTGGAAAAAGGGGAGGGCGCCGCGAGCGGCTGGCACAGCGCGCTGCAAAGCCTGTCTTTGACCCTTGTCCACCTGGTCAGATTGGCGGCACATACAAACCGCTCAGCGATGCCGACTTGAGACGAATTTATGATACTGCGCTGGATCTGCTGGAAAAGTTGGGTGTGGGTGAAGTGCCCGAGCGTCTGCAAAAGGATCTGCTGGGCATTGGAGCCATCGACAATGGCAATGGACGCGTCCTGTTCCCACCTGCACTGGTGGAAGAGGCAATCGATCAAGCGGCCAAAACCTTTACGCTGCACGGTCGAGACCCTGCGCGTTCGATAGAGGTTGGGGGGAACAAGGTTTATTTCGGCACCGGCGGAGCCGCGGTACAGACGTTGGATATGGACAGCGGAGTTTACCGGCCCTCGACGCTGGACGACCTGCACAACCTGACCCGGCTTCAGGATACGCTTGCCAATGTCAGTTGGTATACGCGCTGTTGTGTCGCCACTGATGTAGAGGATAATTACGATCTGGACGTCAATACCGTCTTTGCGTTGCTTAAAAACACGACTAAACCAACGGCAACCTCGTTCACACTGGCCGAATACGTAGCCCCGATTGTCGAAATGCTGGACATTGCCGCCGGTGGGCCGGGCGAGTTTTCCAAACGTCCCTTCATGAAGGCGCATATCAGTCCGATGATCTCGCCCATGCGCTATGGCGAAGACGCGGTGGACGTCGTTTATGAATGCATCCGGCACAACATTCCGATCTCGTGCATTACCGCCGCGCAGGCTGGGGCCACCGCACCAGCCACGCTTGCCGGGTTTCTGGCGCAATCACTGGCCGAGACTCTGGCCAGTCTGCTGATGGTTCACGCTATCCAACCGGGCTTTCCAATGGTTTTTTCAAACTGGCCACTGGTGATTGACCTGCGCACCGGAGCGTTTTCCGGCGGCAGCGGAGAAACCGCGGTGCTCAATGCCGCGTCGGCGCAATTGTCGAACTGGCTCGGGCTGCCCTCAGGGGTTGCCTGTTCAATGACAGACGCCAAAGCAATTGATGCGCAATACGGTATGGAAAAAGGCATCACCTCAATGGCGGCGGCACTGGCCGGAGGCAACCTGATCTACGAAAGTTCGGGCATGACCGCCTCACTCTTGGGTGTAAGTTTCGAAGGCTTTGTGCTGGATGACGAAATGCACTCGAACACCTACCGCGCCTTGCGAGGGATTGAGGTGACGGAAGAGAACCTCGGTTTCGATGCCATCTGCGATGCGGTATTGGGCGAGGGGCATTTTCTGGGCGGTCAGCATACTTATGCCGCGATGGAGCGGGATTATTTCTACCCCACACTCGCCGACCGGGATGAACCACACACATGGGCGCAAAAAGGGGCGCAAGACGCTTGGGGCCGGGCGCGGGCCCGGGCGCAGGAAATATTGGCCGAACACAAGCCGCAATACCTGACGCCCGAGCAGGAAAAGGAAATTCGCGCGCGGTTCAATATCCTTCAACCGTAAGGGCATCAGCGTGCCCGGCAACGGTCGTTCAGGTGATCAGCTGAAAGCTTTCCCCAAGCCAGGGGTTGCTTTGCGTTTGCTGTGAAATCGCATGTTGCGTGATCAGAACGCGCATCTTGCCTTCTACCAGCTCCAGGATGGACCGGGAGCAATCCGGTGTCGCGACAATGGCCAATGTGCGTGAAAAACTCTTGCCCGGAAAGCGATGCATCCTGAGCTTGCTTTGAAAACGCTGTGCGCGGGAAAACAGCAATGGGGTCGTTATGGTCCATCCAGCCCCTGACGCAACCATAGCCATCAAGGTCTGGTTGTTGCTGCATTCGAAATTGGACAGGGGCGACAGGCCCAGTCGGCGCATCTGTGACTCGATCTGCCGGGCAATGATCAGATTGCCTGAGAATTTCAGGAACGGCAGATTGCTGCGGCCCTCGACGATATCGGCCAGAGGATGCTCGCAGCCGCGCGGCAGAACCACAACGAAAGGGTCGCGCAGCAACGGGCGCTCTTGCAGATCGCGCATTCGCTCACTTGGTGTGGTCGTGATCCCCAGATCAAGGTGTCGACTGCGCAGCATGTCGATGATCGTATGGCTCGAATCCGTCTGGTACATGAAATCGCAACTTGGCATGTACTGTGACAGGAAAACGGCCAGCTCGGGTATGATATCGCTGTCAAAATCTTCTATCGTCCCCACACGCAGCAGGCTCGCCTCAGAG
This sequence comes from Ruegeria sp. AA6, assembly GCF_056542865.1. NCBI lineage: Bacteria > Pseudomonadati > Pseudomonadota > Alphaproteobacteria > Rhodobacterales > Roseobacteraceae > Ruegeria > Ruegeria sp. AA6. The sequence goes on along the minus strand of NZ_JBQGAN010000025.1, from coordinate 44,487 downwards.
ATGCTTCCGGCTGAAGCCTCGGCTTTGGCTTTGCGGATCGCGAAAAGTGCATCATCAATGTTGCGCAGAAAGACCTGCCCTTTGGGGGTCAGCACCATTGGCCTGCGTGAATGGTTGAAAAGCTCGATCCCCAGATGATCTTCGAGGTTACGTAAATGATGCGACACAGTGCTAATTGTCAGACCCGTTTCTTTGGACGCCGCCTGAAGTGATCCCTTGTGAGCGCAGATCTGAAAAAGCTCCAACCACTTGAGGCTCAGGTCCTTCGCATTCGAGTGTCGAGGCATTGGTTTCTTTCATTTCCTTGAGGCTGGAAGCACGTTAATTCGAAAGAATGAAAGTTTTAATGCCAATTTGTCGAATAAAGAGACTAAGTGTCAGGTGATGGAAAAACCGTTCAAACCCTCACCCGCATCTCAGTTCACTAATTGGTAACGCGCTTCTTGTTTCAAAGAAGCGCGCGGACCTTTTCAAGAACGGCCGCGTTAACCGCGACCCCCTCAGTAGCCGCGCGCTCACGGCATTTCTGACGACCGTCGCCCGGCAGACGAGCACCATCCTGCGAGCGGAACGACTCGATCAATTCGGCAAGCTTGTCCCGGAAAACCCCGCCAGCTGTTGCCTGCGGGTCAATTGCAATAAAGAACTGACCGGTTTTGGGCGGACCACCCGCAGTCCCTGAAAACGGACTGGCAACGGAGCCAAGCGTGGCACCAGTCATAGCTGCGGCCATCAACTCAACAGTCAGGGCAATACCTACGCCCTTGTACCCGCCCGACGGCACCATCGAACCTTTCAGGCCAGCCTCGGGGTCTGTGGTGGGTTGACCGTCGGCATCCAGCACCCAGCCTTCGGGCACAGACTTACCCTCGCGCGCGTGTTTCATGACTTCGCTTTTAGCGATTGTGCTGGCGGACTGATCAATTAACAGTGCTGCATTCCCGTCTGTATCAGGTGCGGAAATCGAAAACGGGTTGGTTCCAAGGACCGGCTTCGCTCCACCCGATGGCGCGATCGACGCAGGGGCGTTGGTAAATCCGATTCCTAGCAAACCAGCTTGCGCCAGACGCTGAGTATGCACGCCCAGAACACCGCAGTTATACGAGTTGTTGATGGCCAGAACCGCAACGCCTTGCTCGCGGGCAAGTGGGATCAGTTTCTCAAAACCCAGATCAATCGCGCTGTGGGCAAAGCCGGTGGCTGCGTCTACTGTCACGACCGCTGGGCGTGGTTGCGCCACCACCGGTTTGGCCGCGCCGTCCACTTTGCCGCATTCAACGTGCTGCGCGTAGATCGGGATATAAGCCAGCCCGTGCGACGCCACGCCGTCCGCTTCGGTCATCGCCGTAGCAACGGCCAGAGGTCGAGCGTTTTCCTCGGATGTTCCGGCTTTAACAAGCACGCGAAAGGACAGATCTTCGATCTCGGACAGAGACAGAACTTCAGTGGCGGTCATAGTATGTTCCCGTTCGTACTTTTTATGCGCCCCTACAAACGGGGGCAGCGTTTCAGTCGTTGTCGCTCAGGCCTGCGCCCGCACCACGAAGGCGACTTTCTTCGGTTGCGGGTGCGAATGTGCGGTGGGCAAAGACGCCGAGCCTGTTCCAGTTCTCATCAGAAACATCGGCACGCATGACCGGTTCACGGCGGCCAGTCATATTGGCAGGCGCGCTAAACACCAGCTTGTCCGCGTGGCGTGCCTCAAGAGCCTCGGGCGAGGCTTGGACGCAAACTTGCTGCCCGTCGGTTGCCAACCGCGCGCCTTCCCATTCGGCTGCAACCGGTACACCCAGACGCAATGCTGCGCCCCCCATGAAAGGCACGGCCAATAACGGGAGGCTCACGTTTTCCATGGTGATTGACCCCCGATCCATCAAACGCACAGCGCAATCGCTGAGAGACGCCCCCGCGATCAGCGGGCTCATACGACGCGTGGGGGCGTGCCAGACTTCGGCGCTGAGCGAGACGGGCGCGACGTCAATCGATGGGATGCGGTCGTTCATTTCCAGCAGGTCGGCCAGCAACCCGGCCCCTGAAAACCCAAACGCCGACAACCATCGCGTGCCTTTGGCGGCCTCTTCGGCCAGACCCCACGACAGGCCCGCACCGCGTGCGGCGCGTTTGCTCATGGCCTCGATTTCATTCAGCGAATGGCTCATGTAGCGGCCTCTTCAAGTTCGGGGAAGACCCAGTAATCTGCGTTCTCGGAATTCAGTTCGTGCGGCAGAGGCGCATTTCCATACATGCAGATCCGAACCCAGCGATCCGAACGGGGATCGAATTTGGTCGCGCCAAAGAACGACAATTTGCAACGCAACATGTCGATGGGCAGCACCCGGTCCGAGATCGTATTGTCTCGGATTTCGGCATAAGGCGCGCGACCTACGATCTGAACGCGGCGCAGGGCGTGGCGGTGTTCGGGGTGACGCAGCAGGAAATCCGCAACCTGCGCCTCGTCCGACCAATGGGCCAAAGCCTGAAATAACAACGCTGCGTCCCGACCGGGGGCCAGAGGTTGCTCGTACTCCTCGATGGGTTCCTCAAAGCGTTCGCCCAAACGCGGCTCCAGCTTCTCTTCCGAGACATACCAAGCGCGTGCATTGCTGGCTGGCGTTGACCAGTCCGTTTCCAGCGCCCAGCCATAGATATCTTTCAACAGTACCCTTAGATCGCCAATCTTCATCGCGCCAGAGATGCGGAAAGTGGCGGTATTGTCCGCCGCCATACCTTCGGCAAACGTATCAACCAGCGCCCCGTATGGTTCAAGCATCAACGAGGCAATCCACTCCTGCCCTTCAAGGGTCAGGTTCTGCTCGGCCCAGGAATAAAGCGTATCCCATGGGTGATCTGCGCCAAGGTCGGCGGTTGCCAGATAGTCATTAACCTTGGCGATATCTGCCCTCAGGGCAGCAAGTTTCTCAACCTGGATTGGGTGTTCGGAATGCCAAGTTTCGACAATCAGCAGATTACGCGACAGCACGTCCCGGAACAGAGCTATTTCCTCTTCGCTTGCCTTCTCGACCCCGCGCACAGCTTGAATTGCGCTTTCGCGTGCCGCCATCCAGTTGTTGAACAAAACCGGGTGGTTCAGCAAAAACGGCGCCATACCCAAACCCGTCGAATTGCCGATCCCCATCGAGCGAGCAATCCCAGCATCCAATTTGGCGGCTTGGGTCCCGTCGCTCGCCGCGCGCGCATTGGCCATGTGTTGCACCAACTCGGTTACGAACCAACGTGTCAGGTAGACCGACAGCATCTCAACCTGGAACGGTGCGCGGAATTCGGGGCGGTCGGCAATCATCTCACGGTCAGCCGCACCCAACTTGCCCGAGCCGTAAACGGCCGTGGTGCGCATCAGATAGCCCACGGCGTCGATTTTTTCAGCCGACGGCTGGCGGCCATCGGCGAGTTCGATGACAACATGTTCCCAAAGACGTACAGAGCGGTTGGCGCGAGATACCGATAATTCCCTTCCGGTCACTCGTCCGGCTTCCTGCACCGGGATGTTATGCGACAGGCGTTCGATGTCATCTGCGGTTGGGACACCATCAAACAGGGTAAAGGTAGCATCCCACGCCTCGGCGATTACCCGATCCGAGCGTTGCTCGGGTGGCAGGTCATGAGCGTATGCGATCAGGGAGTAGGACCGTTCGGGTCCGTGGGCAGTAAAGACCGCATGGCCTACGCCGTTGGCATCAATCTCAAACGCGGTTTTCTCGAACCGCCAGTTCTCCCGGGCCAGCCGTCGCGTAAGGATGCGCATGAATGAAAGGCGCGATTGATGCATTGAGCCAAGACGAGCAAGGCGCATTACCAAGTTTGGGTCACGACGGGGAACGTCAATCATTCGGTGCCTCCTCCTCAGGTCTTTTTCAGTATTACCTGAAATCGTCAGACGTTTTGATGATCCGGTCAGGCCAGCCCAACTTGGCGCATTCAGCTTCCCTTGCCTTTTGTGCGGTGTTTAAAGATGCTTCAGACATCTCTCCTCCGATCAAAGTAGTTGAGCCGTACCATAAGGGAAGGCGGTGATCGCATTCTTGTTTTGCTGGCCTGCCTCAGCCGAGCGGTTTGAAGTTGTGGTCAAAGAAACGGTACCAGTTGCCACCCATTATCCCGGCGACCTCGTCGTCATTCATGCCTGTGGCGCGCAGGCCAGCTTTGATGTTTCCGAAATCGCGGTTGTCCTGAAACCAATGCGGCATAGGCGGAAAACCGGGGGCCGAGGCCGAGCCTTCGCCATAGTCGATCTCTTTCGTCCAGCGCCCCACACGCATCCATTCCACGATGCTGTCCGGTTGATCCTGACACAGGTCCGTGCCGATCCCCAGATGCTGCGCGCCATATTTGTCTGCCGTGCGGGCAATCATCTCGCAGAAGCTTTCCAGAGTGCAATCGGACTTGTCTTTCAGGTGGTGGGGATAGACTGAAAAACCCAACATCCCGCCGTTTTCAGTCACCGCGCGGATCACCGCTTCGCGCTTATTGCGCAGGGCTGGCGACCATTCGTGCGGGTTGGCATGTGTGATCGCGATGGGTCGTTCGGAAATCTCAGCCGCCTCGATGGTCGAACGGTCCGCCGAATGGCTCATGTCTACGACAAGGCCCACCCTGTTCATTTCCTTGATGACCTGTTTGCCCATACGGGTGATGCCGGTGTCTTCGGCCTCATAACAGCCGGTCGCCAGCAGCGACTGGTTGTTATAGGTCAACTGCATAAACCGGGCGCCCAGATCGTGCAGAATCTCGACTAGGCCGATGTCGTCCTCGATCGGAGACGGGTTCTGGAACCCAAAAAACACAGCCGTCCTGCCCGTTTCCCGCGCGATATCGATGTCACCGGCCCACCGGCCTTTCATGATCAGGTCCGGGTATTGCTCAAACCACCGGTTCCATTTCTCGAAATTCAGAACCGTTTCGCGGAAGTTCTCATGATAGGCGATGGTGACATGGATCGCGTCCACGCCCCCTTCGCGCAACTGGCGGAACACCTTTTCCGACCAGTTGACGTATTGCAGGCAATCGATCAACATCAGACAGGACCCGCGCTGATATAGGCGGTTTTGACCGTGGTGTAGAACTCGGCCGCGGCCTTGCCCTGTTCACGCGGACCATACGAGCTGTCGCCGCGACCGCCAAAGGGCACGTGATAGTCGGTGCCCGCGGTGGGCAGATTGACGGTGACAACACCGGTGCGCGCATTGCGACGGAAATGGGTGGCGCGTGCCAGTGATTTGGTCACGATGCCCGACGTGAGGCCAAAGTTGGTGTCGTTGACGACGCTCAGTGCTTCGTCATAGCTGCCGACCTTGATGACGCTGGTAAGCGGCGCGAACATTTCCTCGCGGTTGATGCGCATGTCGTTGGTGGTGTTCAGGAACACGCCGGGCGACATGTAGAAGCCTTCATGCGGCATCTCCAGACGCTGACCACCGCAGGCCAGTTCTGCGCCTTCGGATTTGCCCAGATCGACATAGGCAAGGTTTTCGGTCAGCTGTTGCTGGCTGACGACTGGGCCCATCTGAACGCCCTCTTCCAAAGCGTGGCCAACTTTCATCGCCTGCGCACCCGCGACCAGCTTTTCTACGAAAGCGTCGTGAATACCCGCGTGCACCACGAGCCGCGAGGATGCCGTACATTTCTGACCGGTGCCACCAAACGCGCCACCCAGTGCCAACGTCACCGCCAGATCCAGATCAGCGTCGTCCATAACAGCCAGAGCGTTTTTAGACCCCATTTCCATCTGAACCTTGGTCAGATTCTGGATCGCGGCGGACGCGATGCCTTTGCCCACCGGAACCGATCCGGTGAACGAAATCGCGTTGACCTTGGGGCTTTCCACGAGGCGTTGTCCGATGGAACGCCCCGAGCCCATGACAAGGCTGAACAGCCCTTTGGGGATGTCCTGACGGTTGATGATCTCGGTCAGAGCGACAGCCGACGCCGGAGTGATGTTGGCAGGCTTCCAGACCACCGCGTTGCCATAGCACAGGGCGGGCGCAATCTTCCACGAGGCGGTCGCCGTCGGGAAGTTCCAAGGGCTGATGATGGCGACAACACCCACAGCTTCGCGGCGCACGTCAATTTCGATGTCAGGGCGCACAGAGTCCGCGTTCTCACCGATCTGACGCAAGCACTCGGCGGCGTAATAGGTGAAGAACTGACCAGCGCGGTAGACCTCGCCCTTGCCTTCGGCCAGCGGTTTGCCCTCTTCCCGGCTGAGCAGCGTGCCCAGTTCTTCGGCGCGGGCCATCAATTTGTTACCGATAGCGTTCAGAACGGCCTGCTTACGCTCTAGCCCGTAAGCCGCCCACTCGCGCTGTGCCATGCGTGCCTGATCCAGCGTTGCTTCAAGCTGATCCGCGCTCGCTTGGGCAAACATACCGACGAGGTCGCTCAAATCCGACGGGTTGCGGTTTTCGATCTCACCTTCACCGGTGACCCACTCACCAGCAATCAGGTTCTTTTGAATGTCAGCCATAGCCGTCGCCCCATATAGAATATTCTTGTCGGATATGGACTCTTTCCCAGCAATCAATCAAACTAAAATTATTGAATAGTATTTCAGTTAAATTGAAGCTCTCACGATGACACTCAAGATCGAAATGCTTCGTGGTTTTGTCGCGGTCGCCCGCAGTGGCAATCTGACTGACGCGGCCATGGTCCTGAAACGAACTCCTTCGGCCGTGTCAATGATGCTGAAGCAACTCGAAACGCATCTTGGCGAACCACTGTTTGAAACAGATCGAAAAAACAAACTTACCGCACTGGGAGAGTTCGTTTTCGAGCAATCGGAACAGGAATTACAGCATTTCGATAACACGGTTCGCGCCATCGAAAATTTTGCTGATGCCAGCATGGGGCACGTCAGAATCGCGACGGTTCCTTCGATCGCCGGGACGATAATTCCACGCGTTATTTCAAAAAATTTAACAACTTACGACAAAGTTCGAATTGATCTGCGGGACATGGACTCAAAGTCAGTCCTGCACGAGTTATCGCGGGGTCGAATTGATATCGGCATTGCAACATTGGGTGTCGCGGTTCCTAGCCTGCACAGCCAACTGTTGCTGACCGACAGGTTTGGCGTTCTGCTCACACCTGAGCATCCATTGGCACACGACGTTGGTCCCATCGGGTGGAACGCGCTGCAAAACGAGAACCTGATCGCCAACAGCCTGTCCGAGAGCATACCCGGAACAGAGGCAGAAGAACTGCATGCAGCATCCCGCTTTTCAGCGCACAATCTCACCTCTATTCTCGGGATGGTTCGGGCTGGAATCGGCATCACGATCCTGCCGGAAATGGCCGCTATTTCTGCTGGACACTCCGATCTGGTGTTTCGCCCACTGGCAGATGAGACCGCTAAACGGCAAATTCATCTATTGCGAAGGGCCGATTCGGCGCTTTCGCCGGCAGCACGAAAGCTAGAGAATGATATCCTTGAAACAGTCGGCGAACTCATGAAAGAGCAGCGACAATGACGGATCAGCTAGACCAGATATCGCTTGGGATTTTGATCTTCCCCGGCTTCCCCATGGCGTGCCTGACCTCTTGTATCGAGCCTTTGCGCGCGGCAAACGAGATCTCAGGTCAGGACGCCTTCAGTTGGCTCGTCGTTGCTGAACATGACGAACCGGTTCAATCCTCGGCTGGCGTAACCTTTTTTCCCGACAGTACATTGGCGCAAACCAAGGCGTTGACGCATCTTCTGTTCGCATCCAGTCCAAACAGTGTATTCGATAACCCGTCAAAGGCGAATGCCGCACTTCAGCGTCTGATGCGTTCCAAGACACGGATCGGCGCGATTAGCGGTGGAGTCTTTCCGCTGGCCCGAACACGGTTGACTGGCGAAAATCCATTGTCGGTGCACTGGTGTTACGAGGCCGCATTTCAGGCCGAGTTTCCCGAAATACCGATACACGGGACCGTCATTTGCGAAGAAGGGTCTATTACCACGATCTCAGGCGCATCAGCCGTGTTCGATCACATGCTGGCCCTTATCGAAAATCGATTGGGTGGCGACGTCATGACCGAAGTGGCCTGTTGGTTTCAGCACCCGTTCATTCGCAGCGGGACCGTGACCCAAAAGGTGCCTGCGATCTCGACCGCGCAAAGCCAGGACCTGTTGCCGAAACAGGTTGCAAAGGCCATTCAGCATTTTGCCGAGCATATAGAAAACCCGATCCAGATCAGCGAAGTGGCCGAAGCCGTGGGTCTTTCAGCAAGGTCTCTGGAACGCAGTTTCAAAAAGGCCACCGGGCACAGCCCACTGACCTATTACCGCAGGATGCGAATGAATCAGGCCCGGCAGTTGGTGCTTTATACAAATGACCCCATCGCCGAGGTTGCCTATATGGTCGGCTACGCTACGCCCGGTGCGTTCATGCGACACTACCGTGAGACATTTGGCCTCACGCCGATCAGTGACCGGCGTGCCAAAAATTCGATGCGCGTGAGTAGCGACGATGTGCTGCCATCGGGCTGACGCTCAGGCAACGGATTTCGCTGCTGCCACCAAACCGTGATGCAGTGATCCGGCCGAAGACCGGGGGCCGATAACGGCCATGCGATCCTCGGCCAACCGCCACAGGAAGACACCCAGATGTTCAGCTGTGGTCCGGATTGCTGCGCCCGGCTGCATCGCTCTAACTGGGGCATTGCTCAGCCGTTCGAACAGATCGCACAGGGCCAGCCCCTGTACGTCGAACCGGCACCAACCGTCGGTCTGTTCGGCAACAGACGCTGCATCTCCTACAATCTGTTTCAGTTCAGCGGCCAGCAGCTCGTGGCTGTCATGTGGCGCTGTGATCATCCACTGATCCGGCCCTGTCCAAAACGCGGCAAAGGGCGCGGCCTCGGCGGATTGACCAGCCTCGGGCAAGGCCAGACCGATCTTGCCAGCCAGTGCTGTTCGCACGGCGTCCGACTGATCCGTCCGCGCCGCGATCGAGGCCAGCGCCTTATCCACGACTTCGGTGATGGTAATCGTGCCGATGGTGTCGGTACGGGGTGCGTCGCCGCCCAGCGGGGTGGTGGGTTTCAGTTTATGCACGAAGCTTCTCCCCTTCCGGGTCCACGAAATGAGCGCTGACGATTTCGACCAAGATCTCCTGACCTTCCAACGGGTTCACCAGACGCAACTTTTCACCCTTGCGGTCGAACCCGCCTTTGACAAAGCCAAGCCCGATCGAACTTTCGAGGATCGGTGAGTAAGCCGCCGAGGTGACGTAGCCCTGATCATGAGCCGCATCGACAGGCCCGTTGGCGTTCATAAGATGGCCGCCTGCAGTAACTGTATCTTTGGCGTCTACCGGCTTCAGCCCGACCAGCGCCAGCGCATCCGGGCTGTTCAGCCCCTCGCGGCAGCTGAGTACATTGCCGATGCAGTCTTTTTTGGTGCTGACCATGCGGCCCATGCCAAGGTTCAGCGCTGTGGTCGTGCCGTTCAGTTCATTGCCGGTTGCATGACCCTTTTCGATCCGCATGACACCCAATGCCTCAATCCCGTAAGGAACTACGTCGAACTCTTCGCCCGCCTCCATAAGCGCGCGCATCATCGCGTCGCCATAGCGTGTGGGCACCGCAATCTCATAGGCCAGCTCACCCGAAAATGAGATGCGGAACAGCCGTGCCCGAAGGCCGCCGCAAACAGAGATCTCGCCGCAGGCCATGAACGGGAACGCCTCGTTCGAGATGTCGAATTCGGAGTCCACGATCTTTTGCAGCAACTTGCGGCTGTTTGGACCAGCCACGGCGTATTGCGCCCAGGCCTCGGTGGTCGATATCAGTTGAACGTCCATCTCGGGGCACAGACATTGGCGCACGAATTCCATGTTGCGGTAGACCAGAACCGCGTTGGCCGTGGTGGTGGTCACAACAAAATGGTCCTCGGCAAGACGCGCGGCAGTGCCGTCGTCATAAACAATGCCGTCCTCGCGCAGCATCAGGCCATACCGGACCTTGCCCACAGGCAGTTTGCCAAACGCATTGGCGTAGATCATGTTTAGGAATGCTGCGGCATCTGCGCCCTGCACGTCGATCTTACCCAACGTGGTCACATCGCAGACACCGACCGAGTTGCGGGTTTGCAAAACTTCTCGGTCCACCGATTGCCGCCAATGGGTTTCGCCCGTGCGCGGGAACCATTGCGCGCGCAGCCAATTGCCGACTTCGACAAACACTGCACCCTGTTCCTCAGCCCATTTATGGCTCGGGGTCAGACGGGTCGGGTGGAAATCTTTGCCGACCGCACGACCGCTGAAGGCACCCATCGCTACTGGTGTATAAGGGGGGCGGAAAATGGTCGTGCCGGTTTCCGGGATGGACTTGCCGGTCAGCTCCGCCATCACCGCCAGTGCACCCACGTTTGAAGTTTTGCCCTGATCCGTCGCCATGCCCAGCGTGGTGTAGCGCTTGAGGTGTTCGACCGAGGTGAAGTTCTCCTGATGGGCCAGCTTGACGTCCTTGACGGTGACGTCGTTCTGATAATCCAGCCACGCGCGTTTTGCGCCTTTAACGTGCCAGAACGGAGTAATCGATACTGGCGCGTCTGCGGCGGCAGGCAGATCGCCAAGCGACGCCGTGATCCCCAGATCAGCAAGCGCTGACATCGCCGCAGTTGCACCGCCTTGCAGCGCCGCATTTGTGGTTAGTTCGCCGTTGGCCGCACCAGCAACGAGCTGGCCAACGGGCAGCCCTTCGCCCGGAACAAACGCATGAATATCGGCGTTCCACACAGGGCGGCCGCGCTGATGGCATGTCAGGCCCAGATTCGGGTTCCAACCACCAGACATCGCCAGCGCCTCACAATGCAGATCGCGGGTATAGCCCTTGTCGGTACGCACCTGAACCGAGGTCAGGCCAAGCCGACCCGAAGTGTTGATGATTTCGGCACCTTTCAGAACCTCGATGCCGTCAACATCCGCCGCATCCGGGCGCGTATCGACAATGGCCGGAACCTTGACACCTTGCGCCATCAGATCGCGTGCTGTCTGGTGTGCATCATCGTTATTGGCAAACACCACGACCGATTGCGCAGGCGTTGTAGCCCAGCGGTTGGCAAAGGAGCGCACCGCGCCGGCAAGCAAGATACCGGGTCGATCGTTGTTTTCAAACGCGATGGGGCGTTCAATTGCACCGGTCGCGATCAGTGCGCGTTTTGAATAAATCCGCCACAAGGTCTGACGTGGCTTGTCCGCCTCGGGCGCAATCAAGTGATCCGCGTTGCGCTCAACCGCGCCATAAATGCCGTGATCATAAGCACCAAAAACGGTTGTGCGCGGCATGACACGCACATTCTTCATCGACGCCAACTCGGCCAGCGCCTGCGATACCCAATCTGCGCCAGACATATCAGCCAGCGCACCAGTCTCGGCAATCAGACGACCACCCATGCTGAAATCTTCATCCGCCAGAATGACCTGTGCGCCTGCACGTCCAGCGGTCAGTGCAGCCGCCAAACCTGTCGGGCCTGCACCAACGATCAGCAGATCACAATGTAGGAACCCTTTGTCATAGAGGTCGGGATCGTCCTCTCCGGTTAAACTGCCCAAACCGGCGGCCTTGCGGATGATTGGCTCATACAGCTTTTCCCAGAACGCCTTGGGCCACATGAACGTCTTGTAATAGAAACCCGCCGTCAGAAAATTAGAAAACCGGTCGTTTATCGCCATAAAGTCGCGTTCCAGCGACGGCCAGCGGTTCTGTGAATTCGCGTTTAGCCCGTCATACAGCTCAGCCACGGTGGCGCGGGTGTTGGGCTCTTGCCGCCCACCCGAGCGCAGCTCGACCAGCGCGTTTGGCTCTTCACTGCCTGCTGTCAGCGGCCCACGCGGCCGGTGATACTTGAAAGACCGCCCCATTAGCCGGACGCCGTTGGCCAGCAGGGCCGAAGCCAGGGTGTCGCCTTCAAACCCCTGATAGGACCTACCGTCAAAGGTGAAATTCAGTCTGGCGTCACGGTTGATCAACCCGCCCTTCAGACGATTGCTTTGGGTCATCGTGCAACCTTTCCTGCCGCCTTGGCCACGTCGCGTGCCAGTTCGACTTTCAGAATTTCATGCGTGAGCGTGTTGCGCGTCACGACCAGCCACGACCGGTCGCCTTGTTCATGGAACCACAATTCGCGGTGTTCGCCCGCCGGGTTGTCACGCAGGTAGAGATAGTCGTGAAACGCCTGCACCGCGTCATCAGCCTGCCAGTCAGGTCGGTTGATCAACGAGGCATCGCCCATATAGGTGAACTCCTGCGCGTCGCGCGGGCCAAGCAAAGGGTGATTGATCAGCATTCTTCAACCTCCAACCCCTTATGAATGATGTTTATATCGCGAACCCGCTGCATCCACTTGGCGCGCAGTTCTTCGCTGGTGACACCCATGTCATACGCAGGTGTCGCCAGTGGTTTGCAGGCCGTCACGTCGATGACCACAAAGCCAGAGAACATTGGCTCCATTTCGGGCCAGCGATTGGTATACGCAGGGCGCAGCGACGGGTATCGCGCGTCGTCACGCGGAACAAAGCCGGCCTTACCTTGAACCAGAACGCCTCGGCGCGTCAGAATGTCAATGAAGTTGACCTCGACTTGCGGACGGATCGCGATGTTCGACAAAGTGTCAGGCGACCGCATTTCGGCAAAGCCAATTGTGGTGTCGTCGTGGACAACAAATGTCCCTTTCGGCGAGACGTTCGGATTCCCATCCGCATCTGCAGTGGCAACAAAGCCAAGATGCCAATGCTCAATCAGATCGCGAGCAAACTTGTTTAGCATGTACCTTGTTCCTCAATGCAGGTTGGGTTGGGGACCCGCCCCTTTTTCGTCAATCACGTGCCCGGTCATGAACCGGTCAAGCCGGTATGCAGTGGCCGTCTCATGGGGGCAGTCGGTTTTTAGAAGATGGGCAAAACAGTACCCGGATGCAGGCGTCGCCTTGAACCCGCCGTAACACCAGCCGCCATTGAAATAGAGCCCGTCGATATGCGTCTTGTCGATAAACGGAGAACCATCCATCGACATATCCATAATCCCGCCCCAGCTGCGTAGCAGCCGCGCACGACCCAGCGCCGGGATCAGGGACATACCGCTTTCGATCACATCCTCGACCACGGGCAAATTTCCGCGTTGGGCGTAGGTGTTGTACATGTCGATGTCACCGCCAAACACCAGACCACCCTTGTCAGACTGACTGCAATAGAAATGACCTGCTCCATAGGTTATGACGCCGTCGATGATCGGCTTCAGCCCCTCGGACACGAACGCCTGCAACACGTGGCTTTCGATCGGAAGACGCATCCCCGCCTTCTCCATCACACGGCTTGAGCTGCCCGCGACAGAAACGCCGACCTTTTTGGCACCTATAAACCCGCGCGTCGTATCGACACCCAGAACCTTGCCGTTTTCAATGCGGAAACCGGTCACTTCGCAGTTCTGAATAATATCCACACCGCGCATATCTGCCCCGCGCGCATAGCCCCACGCCACCGCGTCGTGGCGTACCGTGCCGCCGCGACGATGCAGCAGGCCACCCTTGATCGGAAACCGCGCGTCGCTGAAATTCAGGAATGGATACATCGCGCGCACGCCTTCGGTATCCAGCAACTCGGCATCCGACCCGTTCAGGATCATGGCGTTACCCCGCCGCCGCGCCGCGTCGCGCTGCGCATCTGTATGGACCAGGTTCAGAATCCCGCGCTGGCTAACCATCGCGTTGTAATTGAAATCCTGCTCAAGGTTTTCCCACAGCTTCAGCGAAAATTCGTAAAACGGCTCATTTCCGTCCAGTAAGTAGTTCGAACGGATGATTGTTGTGTTCCGCCCGACATTGCCGCCACCAATCCAACCTTTTTCCAGGACCGCAATGCGCGCGGCGCCGAATTCTTTGGCCAGATAATACGCCGTGGCAAGGCCGTGCCCCCCACCACCCACGATGACATAGTCATAGGCATCCGCAGGCGCGGGGTCGCGCCATTGCGGACCCCAGCCCTTGTGGCCGGTTACGGCCTCTTTGAAAAGTCGCAGCGCCGAGAATCGCATGAAGGCTCCTATTCGTTGCAGCCTTTAGTCTGCGCAGTCTGATGCAAGTTTTTCAGCATCAATTTCGGACAGAAGGGTGCTCAGATGCGACATCTGAGACCAGGGCAACCGCAATAGCACCGAGATGGTCTGAATCTGACGGTTCACGCCATCATGATTTTTAGTAAGCTTCCCTTATCTTTTTTGCATTGTTCATCATTAACGTTTACTGAAAAAAGAATCATCGCTACGAACCGTGAAAGCGCGACAGAGGAGTAGCGAGAAATGTTCGACGCCAGCACGACATATAAAATTGTATTGGGAGTGATCGGCGCAGATTGCCACGCGGTAGGGAACAAGATCTTGGACAGCCTGCTGACTCGGGCCGGGATCGAGGTCGTGAATCTGGGTGTGATGGTCAGTCAGGCCGAATTCGTGGCCGCCGCTTTGGCAGAAAACGCGGATGCGATCCTGGTTTCATCTATCTACGGGCACGGTGAAATTGACTGCCAGGGCCTGCGCGACCGCTGCCAAGCTGCCGGGATCGGCAATGTCCTGCTTTATGTTGGCGGAAATCTGGTGATCGGCAAACAAGATTTCGCAACGGTCGTCACCCGATTTGAAGACATGGGCTATGACCGTGTCTTCCCAGCTTCGGTAAATATCGACGAGGTCGTAGTGCTGTTGAAAGACGATATCGACATGCGGCGCCTTTCGAATATCGGCCACAACTCGGGCGCTTTTGCCTCGGGCTTCGCCGACTGGGCCGCAATCTAGCGAAGGCAGATGGTGACATGACCGGCACGCCAGAAATCACGAATTCCAAGCTGCCCGACGCCGTTTTCGATGCCGAGCGCGAAGGCGTATTGCAATCGTGGCACACCGGAGCCGACGTAGAATTCAACGCGGGTGTGACCCGCCAGTTGGAACTGCCCGTGGAAAAACGCTTTTCCGCGGCACTGGCTAATGCCGACGAGACTGGAAAAACGCTGCTGCAACCGCGCGCCGGTGTCGCTTTGCTGCGCGAACACACCGCGCTGATGCAGGGCCTGACCCCTTATTGCGACGTGCTACCCACAACGATTGACGCCTACACCCGGCACAACCGCTATGACGAAGCACAGGACGGCATCGACCGATCTCGTAAGGCAGGCAAATCTCTGCTGAACGGTTTTCCGGCCGTGAACCACGGTGTCCGCAGTTGCAAACAACTGGTGGACACGGTCGAAAAACCGATACAAGTGCGCCATGGCACACCTGACGCGCGCCTGCTGGCCGAAGTCACCCTCTGCTCGGGCTATTCATCCTACGAGGGCGGCGGGATTTCGTATAACATCCCCTACGCAAAAAACATCCCGCTGGAGCAGTCGATCCGCCACTGGCAGTACTGCGACCGACTTGTGGGCCGCTTTGAAGAACATGGCGTACGCATCAACCGCGAGCCGTTTGGCCCGCTGACCGGGACTCTTGTACCGCCGTTTGTATCCCATGTTGTTGCGATCATCGAAGGTCTACTGGCTTTGGAACAGGGTGTCCGCTGCATCA
Source organism: Ruegeria sp. AA6 (assembly GCF_056542865.1). Taxonomy (NCBI): domain Bacteria; kingdom Pseudomonadati; phylum Pseudomonadota; class Alphaproteobacteria; order Rhodobacterales; family Roseobacteraceae; genus Ruegeria; species Ruegeria sp. AA6. The sequence continues at coordinate 28,932 of NZ_JBQGAN010000025.1, read as the reverse complement.
CGCTGGGCTACGGTCAGGCGGGCAATCTGGTTCAGGACGTTGCAGCGCTGCGGTCTCTGCGGCGACTGGGGCACCACTATTTCCAAAATGCAGGCTACCACGATTATCAGCTGTCCACCGTGTTCCATCAGTGGATGGGCGGCTTTCCCGCGGATGAGGCCAAGGCAACAGCCGTGATCTGTCTGGGCGCGTTGGCAGCCAAACAGGCGCGGGCAACCAAGATTATCGTCAAAACACCGCACGAGGCCAGCGGCATCCCCTCGCTTGAGGCGAACCAGGCCGGGCTGAAGGCGACCCGCCAGATGGTCAACATGATCGCCGACCAGAACCGCAATGACGGCAACGAAATCCTGACTGAGGTCGAAGTGATCGAGTCCGAGGTGCACGCGGTCATGCGCGCCGTTTTAAAGCTGGGCAAAGGCGACATCGCGCGCGGAGCCGTTCTGGCTTTTGAATCCGGCGTTATGGACGTTCCCTTCGCCCCCGCCATCGGAAACGCCGGCAAGCTGACACCCGTGCGCGACAATCACGGCGCATTGCGGATCTTCGAGACCGGAAACGTACCGCTACCCAAAGATGTCATGGCCTTCCACCGTGATCGTATCGCCGAACGCGCGCGCTCGGAAGGGCGAGAGGTCTCCTTCGACATGGTGGTTGATGACGTCCGCGCCATTTCCGCAAGCAAACTCATCGGTCGGCCCACAGCCGCAGCCTAACGCACAGAGACTGTCATGAAGATCAAGAATGTTGTTTTCGCACCGGGGCTTGCCTCGTATTATTTCGACGATCAGGCGGCGATCAAGCAAGGCGCAAAGCAGGATGGCTTTGTGTACTGCGGGAAAGCCGTGACCGATGGGTTCGCACGCGTCCGGCAATATGGAGAGAGTGTTTCGATCCTGCTGGAACTGGAAAACGGCCAAATCGCCGAAGGAGATTGTGCCGCCGTGCAGTATTCCGGTGCCGCCGGGCGTGATCCGTTATTTCTGGCCTCATCCGTCATCCCCTTCCTGCAGGAACATCTGGGCCCCGTTCTGATCGGGCATGACGTAACCAGTTTCCGCGAAAGCGCAGCATTCTTTGACAAGCTTATTGTGGATGGCGAACCTCTTCATACGGCTGTTCGCTATGGTCTGTCGCAGGCATTGTTGTCGGCGGCGTCTATTGCCTCGGGTAAAATGAAATTTGAGGTCATCTGCGACGAATGGGAACTGCCAGCCGTGGCCTCCCCCCTGCACCTATTCGGGCAGAGCGGTGATAACCGCTATGAAGCCGTGGACAAGATGGTGCTGAAAAAAGTCGACGCCCTGCCCCATGGCCTGATCAACAACATCCCGCAAAAGCTGGGCGAAAATGGCGGCAAACTGGCCGAATACATCACCTGGCTGTCGCGCCGCATTCAGGATCTGCGCACGGATGAATGCTATCACCCGGTGCTGCATATCGACGTCTACGGCACGATCGGGATGATCTTTGACAATGACGCGATCAAGATCGCCAACTATCTCGCAACGCTGGAACGCCGCGCGGCCCCCTTTGATCTGTATATCGAAGGGCCCGCGGATGCAGGGTCCAAAGACGGGCAAATCACGTTGCTTCGCGATATTCGAGCTTCATTGCGGGCGCTTGGTAGCAAAGTGAAAATCGTGGCCGACGAATGGTGCAACACGTTCGAGGACGTGGTCGATTTCGCCAACGCCGATTGCTGTGACATGGTGCAAATCAAGACCCCCGATCTGGGCTCGTTGCACAACACAGTCGACGCGGTTCTCTACTGCAAGGCCAACGGCGTCGCCGCGTATCAGGGTGGCACCTGTAACGAGACCGACATTTCCGCCCGCGCCTGTCTACACGCAGCAATGGCCACCAGACCTGATCGCGTTCTGGTCAAGCCCGGCATGGGCTTTGACGAAGGCATGACCATTGTCGCCAACGAAATGCACCGCACCCTCGCGCTTTTGAACACACGAGCTGCCGCATGACCGATACCTCTTTCAAACCCTATGACGGCCTGCTGGTCGTTTCTCTGGAACAGGCCGTCGCTGCGCCGTTGGCGTCATGTCACTTCGCCCAAGGGGGTGCTCGGGTCATCAAGGTCGAGCGCGACACCGGCGATTTTGCCCGCAAATACGATGGCGCCGTCAAGGGATCGGCCTCGTATTTCGTCTGGGCAAATCACGGCAAGGAAAGTCTGTGCCTGGACATCAAAAACCCGGACGATGCCGCACTGTTGCACCGCATTCTGGACAAGGCGGACGTGTTCATCCAGAACCTCGCGCCCGGAGCCATCGCCCGCGCAGGTTTTGGCGAGGACGTTCTGCGCAAACGCAACCCGCGCCTGATCACCTGCGATATCAGCGGATATGGCGAGGATGGGCGGTATAGTGACATGAAGGCCTATGACTTTCTGGTGCAATGCGAAAGTGGGTTGGTTGCGGTCAATGGCGCGCCCGGTCATCCCGGTCGGGTTGGCGTCTCGGTGTGCGATATTGGGGCCAGCATGAACGCGATCATCGGCATCCAGAAGGCCTTGATTGCGCGTGGGATCAACGACAAGGGTAGCGCGGTCAAGCTGTCCTTGTTCGACACCGCCGCGGATTGGATGACAGTGCCGCTGATGCATACGGACTATGCGGGCAAAGCCCCGCAACCGGTTGGCCTGCACCATCCCTCCATCGCGCCTTATGGCGGCTTTACAACCGCAGATGATGAGATTCTGGCGATCTCAATCCAGAACGAGCGGGAATGGAAGCGCCTGTGCGCCGATGTGATTGACCAGCCCGAGCTGGCCTCTGATCCCCGGTTCTGCGATGCCGCCAAGCGGGTCGCCAACCGGACCGAGCTGGATGTCATCGTGGCCGCATACTTTGCGCGCTACAACCGGTCTGAACTGGAAACGAAACTATTTGCTGCAGCCATCGCATATGGGGCCGTGAACTCGGTCGGTACTTTTGCGAAACACCCGCAGCTGCGCCGAACGCCAGTAACGTTGGAAACCGGGGAAGAGGCACATCTGGTTGCCGCCCCGGTGCGTCACAGCTTTGACCCCCATACCCCGCGATTTGGCCGAGTGCCCGCATTGGGTGAACACACATGCTCTATCCGATCCGAGTTTACCCAAACGGTTGCCGCATGATCCGATCCTACCTGTTCACCCCGGCACACCGGCCTGAGCTCATATCCAGAGCGCATGAACGTGATGCGGATGCGATCTTGCTGGATCTGGAAGACAGCGTGCCGCGCGACCACAAACAAGCTGCACGTGAAGGGCTGGCGCAAGCCGTTGCCGGTTTGAAAGAGAATGGAATGTCGGTCGCGATCCGGGTGAATGCTGATCTGGGCGAATGCGTTCGCGACCTCGAGGCCGCTGTTTTACCCGGTGTTGATGCAATCATGTTGCCCAAGGTCATCGGCGCTGATCACCTGCGTCTGGTAAACGAATATTTGTCGATGCTGGAACGGCAGGCTAGACGGCCTGCGGATCAAATCAAACTCATCGCATTGATCGAAACGGCCCAAGGGTTGCTGAATGCATCTACCGTTGCAAAGGCGACCCCGCGCCTGACTGCTCTGGCCTTCGGGACCGAAGATTTTTCCACGGATTGCGGTCATGAGCCCACGGTTGACGCATTGAAAGGCCCTGCGCAAACTTTGATCCACGCAGCCCAAGCAGGCGGGCTTATGTCCATCGGGCTTCCGGGCAGCATCGCCGAAATCAATGACATGGACAGTTTCCAAGCCAGCGTCGAACTTGGGCGCGCAATCGGTTTTGACGCCGTCATGTGCATACATCCGCGTCAGGTCGGAGTGGTGAACGCCGTGTTCACGCCCAGCCCTGCAGAAATCGAGCACGCCACAAGTGTCGTCGCAGCCTTCGATCAGGCTGTTGAGCAAGGTCTGGCCGCAGTCTTGCTGAACGGAAAGATGATAGACCCACCCATCGTGACTCGGGCGAAAGCTATGTTGCAATCCCAGCGTCTTTAAAGAATCCCGCCATGAATGCAGGACCTTTCTGATCGACAAAGTCTCGAAAGGACCGCGCCGCCGGACGCAGGGGTTTGTTCCGCATATGCAGGACAAACCAATCGCGGTACTCCGGCATGCCCTCGACATTCAGAATTTTCAGCTTCCCGGCCATGGTTTCCAATGCAATCGTGTGCGCCGAGATAAAGGCCAGCCCCATATTCGCCATGACCGCCTGTTTGATATTGGCATTGCTGTCCATTTCTTGCGCCTTGGGCTGCGGCAGGTCGGATTCCGAGAAGAAATGCTCGTGCACCATTCTTGTCCCCGACCCACGCTCTCGCACCAAAAACTGGTGGTGGGACAAGTCCGACCGGCGAATCCGGCTGGACCGAACCAAGGGATGATCCGGGTGACCGATCAAAACATAAGGGTGTTTGGCAAACTGGTGCGAGGTTGTCTCAAGCCGGCGCGGCGGTCGCCCCATCAGCGCAAGATCAATCTGATCAGTATCCAGCATCTCAATCACGCTGCGGCGGTTGGCGATCTTGAATTGCAGATCACATTCCGGGTGCTCCTGTTGAAACTGCGCAAGCAGATGCGGCCCAAAGTTCCGTGCCGTCGACACCATCGCCACACGAACCCGGTGATCCAGCTTACCTTGCAGGATCTGAACCACATCCACCGCTTCGGCCAGCGTTTCTGTCATGCGTTCCGCATAAGGAACCAGTGCGGTGGCAACCTCGGTCGGGATCACGGAACGACCGGACTTTTCGAATAGGGCTGCACCGAATTCCTCGCTTAGCCGGCTCATCTGCATCGATACCGCAGGCGGGGTCAGGGATAACCGCTCTGCCGCACGCACAAAGCTGCGCGTCTCTATCGCCACCAGAAAAATCTGCAGCTGCCGCAGAGTGATTTTGTCTGAGGATGGCGGCATTTCTGCTCCTTTGACCTAGAACGTGGGTTTGCGGGTAAAGAAGTCTTCTCCCTTGTCGTCAATAATCACAAATGCCGGAAAATCCACGACTTTAATGCGGAAAACGGCCTCCATTCCGAAATGAGAGAAGTCCAGCGTTTCGATGCTTTTGATGACATCCTTGCCCAGAACCGCAGCCGCGCCGCCAACTGAGCCCAGAAAGAACCCGCCATGGTTCTTGCAGCTCTGCACGACCGACGGCGCGCGGTTGCCCTTGGCGATCATCACACGCGACGCGCCGAGCGCCTGCAACTCGGGCACATAGGGGTCCATCCGCGCCGCAGTCGTGGGGCCGAAGGATCCCGAAGCATAGCCTTCTGGCGTCTTGGCAGGACCCGCGTAATAGACCGGGTGGTTGTGGATGTATTCAGGCAAGTCCCTGCCTTCACGGATCATCCGGCCCAGTTCCGCATGGACCAGGTCCCGCGCGACGATCATGGTGCCGGACAGCAGGACCGGGCTGGAAACCGGCAGCGCAGACAGTTCGGCGCAGATATCGTCCATCGGTTGATCCAGATTGATCCGGGTCGCGGATTTCGCTGCGACATCCTGCGAGGGCAGGTACTGGGCCGGGTCATGTTCCAACTGCTCAACCCAAATGCCATCCCGGTCGATACGCCCCTTGATCTGACGATCCGCAGAACAGCTGACCCCCATACCAACAGGCAGGCTTCCCCCGTGGCGTGGCAGGCGGATGACACGCACGTCATGGCAGAAATACTTGCCGCCGAACTGAGCACCCAGCGACATATTGCGAGTCAGCTCCAGTATCTGCGCCTCAAGCTCAAGATCACGAAAGGCGCGGCCATCGGGACTGCCCGTTGTGGGCAGTTCATCCAGCTCCCTCGCCGAGGCCTGTTTGACGGCTTTCAGGCAGTGCTCGGCTGACAAACCTCCAATCACAATGGCCAGGTGATAAGGTGGGCATGCCGTGGTTCCCAGCGTGCGTATCTTTTCGTCAAAGAAGGCCAATATGCGCTTAGGCTCTAACAGACGTCGGGTTTCCTGATACAGGAACGTCTTGTTCGCTGACCCACCCCCTTTGGCCATGAACAGGAACTCCAGCGCATCGCCGCTGCGCGCCTCGATGTCAATTTGTGCTGGTAGGTTGGTGCCGGTGTTTTGCTCTTGATACATGCTTAGCGGGGCCATCTGCGAAAAGCGCAGGTTGCGCGTTTCCCAAGTATCTTTCACGCCCTGTTCGACAGCTTCGTGCAAATCACCCTGCACCAGCACGTTCTGACCCTTTTTGCCGTGGATGATAGCCGTGCCAGTGTCCTGACAGCTTGGAAACTCCCGCTCGGCTGAAATCACAGCATTCTTCAGCAGTTCCAGCGCCACATAGTGATCATTGGCCGAAGCATCAGGATCATCCAGAATGCCGCGCAACTGCGCCAGATGACTTGGGCGCAATAAATGTGAGACATCCGCAAAGGCGGTCGAGGTCAAAGTGCTGACCGCATCAGACGACACCCGAAGAAAGGTTTCCTCGCCAAAATTGGCTGTTGCAAGACCATTCTTGCCGAGATTTCGATAGCACGTTGTGCCGAAAGTTTTCGTTCTCTGGGTCATGCGCGGACCCTAGTGACCCTCGTAAGTTAATTCAATAGGTCTTATTTTTTGTGACCGTATGTTAAATTCTTCTTACTGTACTTGGTTTTCCCAAGTAGGCCCGTTTCACGCTAACCTTAATTCTAATGCAATAAAAACCATAAGGTTCGGCTAAGAGAAGTTTGACGTTCCGCATGGTTGGCTGCGCGCAAAAATATGTCCGTCGCCCAGCCAATTTGCTTTGATCACCTAGCCTATGAACGTTTCCGTATCGACAGACCATTGTGGAAAAGATGTACTTTGCTCGGGTCCGCGTTGAGCTTGACATCTTGCCCGCGCAGGTTTCGTTCGACACCGGGGAACTTGGCCACAATCCCCTCGGCGCCGGCCCGGCTGGCGAGATAAAGTAGAGTGACCTCTCCCAAGGCTTCGATGAAATCGACATTGCCTTCAAGGAACCCCGTGGCGTCGTCAGCAAAGAAATCTTCTGGGCGCACACCTACATTAACCTGCAAACCCATCTGTTCAGGGTCGGTTGGAATGGAAGAAACAACCGTACCGCCCGCGTCAAGAGTGACCGAGGTCTGCTCACCCGTTTTGGATATTTTCCCTGGCATCAAGTTCATCGAGGGAGAACCAATAAACTGCGCCACAAATTCGTTGTCCGGTGTTTCGTACAATTCCAGCGGCGTCCCGACCTGCGCGATGCCTTTATCGGCCAGAACGACGATCCGACTGGCCAGCGTCATGGCTTCGACCTGATCGTGGGTCACGTAGATCATGGTGCTGTCAGGCATCGCCTCTTTCAGACGGGCGATCTCGATACGGGTCGCAACGCGCAGCGCGGCGTCCAAGTTCGAAAGCGGTTCATCAAAAAGATAAACCTTGGGGTCACGCACAATCGCTCGACCGATGGCAACGCGCTGACGTTGACCACCGGAAAGGGCCTTGGGCAAACGGTCCAAGAACGGATCCAGTTGCAGGATCTGAGCGGCGCGTTCAACAGCACTGTTGATCTCTGCAGCGGGCATCTTTGCGATCTTCAGCGCAAAGGCCATGTTCTCGCGCACTGTCATATGCGGATAAAGCGCGTATGACTGAAACACCATCGCAATGCCCCGTTGGGCGGGGGGCACGTCATTCATGACCTGCCCTTCAATCTCTAGCGTACCACCAGTGATCTTTTCCAGCCCAGCGATCATCCGCAGCAAGGTAGATTTGCCACAACCTGATGGACCGACAAAGACGATCAGCTCACCCTTTTCGATGTCCAGATCGATATGCTTCAATACATCGACAGGACCATAGGATTTCGCCACATCCGTGAGCTTGAGTTCCGACATGGTTTACCCCTCGTCTCTGGCCATCAGACAGAATTGCGCGGGGTGCAGCATCACGCTGCCCTCGCCTTCGACGCCGCCGAGGTCTTGCCCGATGATACGCCAGTTGCCCTCGGGCAGATTGACCTGCTGCGCTTCTGCACCCAGATTGAAGGCGCAAAAAACAGTTTCAGACCCGTTTTCTCTTTTGAACGTCAAGACAGATCCGGCTTGCTCCATCTCGGATTGCGCGCCCGAGGCAAGTGCCGGATGGGCGTGGCGCAACGCAATCGCGCGGCGGTAGTGGTGAAGCAGCGACTGGCCGTCCGCCTCCAGCCGATCCACGGCCAGTTCGGATTGCGCGGCGCTGACCGGCAACCAAGGCTCACCCGTGCTGAAACCCGACTGTTCGTCCTGCGCCGTCCAGACCATGGGCGTGCGGCAGCCGTCACGGCCTTTGAACTCGGGCCAGAACTCGATGCCGTAGGGGTCTTGCAGGCGTTCGAAGGGGACATCTGCTTCGTGCAAGCCCAGTTCCTCACCTTGGTAAAGACAGGCGGAACCGCGCAGACACATCATCAATACCGCGTGTTGACGCGTTGCGACCTCGCTTAACTCCCAACGTGAGGCGTGGCGTTGCACGTCGTGGTTCGAAAACGCCCAGCATGGCCAAGCATCGCCAGCCTTGGATTCGAGCTGATCGAAGACCTGTTTTGCATAACTGGCTGTCAGCGCGCGCTTTTCGAGGAATTCGAAGGCATAGCACATATGCATCCGCTTATCGCCCGACGTGTACTCACCCATGATCTCCAGCCCGCGCTGCGCGTCGCCGACCTCGCCCAGACAAGCGCGGTCTTCGTATTCGTCCGTCAGGGCACGCAGCCGTTCAAGGAAGGCAATGTTTTCGGGCTGACTTTTCGAATACAGGTGGTTTTGGTGGTTATACGGGTTAACCGCTGGCGCGATTGAGGCGTTACGCTCTTCGACCGGCAGGGCGGGATTGTCGCGCAGCTGTTTGTCGTGGAAATAGAAGTTGATGGTGTCCAGACGGAACCCGTCCACACCCATATCCAGCCAGAACCGGGCAACATCCAGCAACGCGTTCTGAACGTCTGGATTGTGAAAGTTCAGATCCGGCTGCGAAGTCAGGAAGTTGTGCAAATAGTATTGCAGGCGGCGCGGGTCCCACTGCCAAGCCGAGCCACCAAAGATCGCCAACCAGTTGTTGGGCGGTGTACCGTCCGGCTTTGGATCGGCCCAGACGTACCAATCGGATTTGGGGTTGTCCCGGCTGGTGCGGCTTTCGGCGAACCACGGATGTTGATCTGAGGTGTGCGACATTACCAGATCAATCATCACTTTCAGACCCTTGGCATGGGCCTGATCCAGCATTTCGCGAAAATCCTCCAACGAGCCGAACATCGGATCAACGTCGCGGTAATCGCTGACGTCATAACCGAAATCCTTCATCGGAGATTTGAAGAAGGGCGAAATCCAGATCGCATCGACCCCCAGCGCGGCGATATAATCCAGACGTTGGGTGATCCCCTTCAGGTCACCGATCCCGTCGCCATTGCTGTCCTGAAAGCTGCGCGGGTAAATCTGATAGATCACGCCGCCACGCCACCAGTCAGACGCTGCTTTGGTTGATTTGGAAAGTTCCACAGTATTCTGCACGTTCATCAGACGCCTCTATTTGACGGACCCGGCCAACAGGCCCCGGACCAGGTATTTTTGCATTGCGAAGAAGACGACCAGCGGCACGAAGATCGACACAAAGGCCGCGGTTGCCAGAATTTCCCAGTTGCCGCCGCGTGTCCCCAAAAGCTCGACTATGCGGTTGGTCATCACGGTGGTCTGGCCGGTTGCGTCGATCAGAAAGACCTTGGCCACCAGAAGATCGTTCCACGTCCACAGGAACTGGAAAATCGCGAAGGACGCGAGCGCCGGGAAGCTGAGCGGCAGGATCAGCTTGGTGAAAATCTGGAACTCGGTCGCACCATCGACGCGGGCGTTCTCGATAAGGTCGCGCGGCAGCCCGGCCATGTAGTTGCGCAACAAATAGATCGCCAGGGGCATCCCAAAGCCCGTATGGGCCAGCCAGACGCCAAGATAGCCTTTCCCGATCCCTATATTCAGGTGGAACTTCAGCAGCGGGATCAAAGCCAGTTGCAGCGGGACAACCAGCAGGCCAACCACGGCCGCGATCAGCAAAGCACGACCCGGAAACTCCATCCACGCTAAAGCATAGGCCGCGAAGGCAGCAACAAGGATCGGGATGATCGTGGCGGGGATCGTAACCGTCAGCGTGTTAAAGAACGCCTTGGCCATACTGTCCGTGCTGCTCTGATCCAGAAGAACCTTTTTGTAATTGTCCAGCGTGAACTCGGGCGGCAGCTCTGCCGTCACGAACACACGCGCGCCGCGTTTTCCTGTGAACTCTTCGGCGCTCTCCATGCGGTAGTTGCCGTCCGCATCGACGGTGATCGTGCCGCCTCGGCGCAGTTCGGCTGTTTCACCGGGTGCAAAGGCGCCGATATCGCGCGCGCTGATGCCCCATGTGGAGATATTGATTTGCTCGTCATCGCCAAACAGCTGACCCTCGATGACATAGATCTCACCCTCCAGCACCTGCGTGTCGGGTGCCGCGCTGCGTAGGGTCAGGTTTTGTTCGGACGGGAACAGTGATCGCCACCACCCGCTGTTGGAAATCTGGTCCGCCGTGCGAAAAGACGAGATCAAAAGCCCCAGAGTTGGAATGATCCATAAGACCACAAGAAAAACGACCGAGGCATGGACGACCCAGCGTAGAGCTGGTTTGGTTCCGGCAATATCGTTCATGGCCTACTCCATTTCCTTGCGCGCATTGCGCACATTCCAAATCAGGATTGGGGTGACCAGCAGCATGATCACCATGGCCGAAGCCGAACCCACCCCCCAGTCATTGGCGCGAAACAGCTTGTCATACATGTAATTGGCCAGAACCTGCGTCTCCCACTGGCCGTTGGTCATGGCAAAGACGATGTCGAAGACCTTGAGAACAGTGATCGTGATTGTCGTCCAGACCACCAGTATAGTGGTCTTGATCTGCGGCACCTTGATCTTGAAGAAAATCTGAAACGGGTTGGCGCCGTCCAGAATGGCAGCCTCGATGGTTTCCTCGGGGATACCGCGCAGAGCCGCCGACAGGATCACCATGGCAAAGCCTGTTTGAATCCAGACCAGAACGATCATCAGGAAGAAGCTGTTCCAAAAAGGAACCGTCAGCCAAGTTTGCGGCTCGGCCCCACCAAAGAAGATATAAAGCGCGTTCAGGATGCCAATTTGGTCCTGCTCTGCGGGGCGGGCATCGTAGACCAGTTTCCAGATCACCGAAGCGCCGACGAATGAGATCGCCATTGGCATAAAGATCAGCGACTTGGCGAAGTTGCCCCAGCGGATGCGGTCGGTCAGCTGCGCCACCAACAGCCCGAAAGCGGTGGACATGGCTGGCACCACGATCAGCCAGAACATGTTGTTGCGCATGGCCTCCCAGAATTTCGGCTCAGCCGCCATCTGGGTGTAATTGTCCAATCCGACCCACTTGTACCCGCCACCGGGCACGCGTTCGGTTAGCGACAGACGCAACGTTTCAACCACCGGATAAGCCAGGTACAGGCCCAACGCAGCGAGCGCCGGGAACAAGAACAGCCAGGGCCGGATCATGTTCGCCCGGTTGATGTTCCGCCCGGCGTTTGGTCCGCGCGGCGGAAACAGGACTTTGTCCAAGAACTGGTTCGAAAGGTAGAAGTAGCCCACGCAACCCGACACACCAATTATGATGGTCAGCAGGCCCTGAAGTGCCGGTGTCATGATGCCCTCGTCGGTTTGGAAACGGGGCGGTCGTGGAACCGCCCCACCGTCTCACTTACTTCGCAGCATCCCACGAAGACTGGATTTCACCGGCAACCGTGGCCGCATCCTTCGCACCCGAGGAATAGTCGACCATGCCCGTCCAGAAGGTGCCTGCACCAACCGCGCCCGGCATCAGGTCGGATCCGTCAAAGCGGAACGTGGTGGCATTGGTCAGAATTTCGCCCTGCCCCCGCTGGGTGTCGTTGGCGTAATTCTCAGGATTTGCGCCAAGATGCGGTGTCAGGAATCCGTCCTGAGACATCATGATCTCATGCGCGAAGGGGGTTTTGAGGAATTCCATGAAAACCTCAGCCGCTGGGCTTGGGTTTGTCACGGTGAACAAAGTGCCCGCACCCAGAACCGGAGTACCCAGATCTTTTTCGGCGTATGCCGGGAAGTAGAAGAAATCCGCATCCACACCCAGCTCGGTTCCTTCCGGGAAGTAAGCAGGAATGAATGATGCCTGACGGTGCATCATGCAGGCAGGCGGGCTGTCGAACAGACCCTTGGGGCTGTCGCGGAAGTCAATTGCGGCTGTGTCATCGGCGTCGCCCACGACATAGTCGTCATTGCGGGTAAAGCTGCCGTACTCCTCAATCACCTCAATCACGCGCGGATCGTCGAACTTCATTTCATTCGACACCCATTGGTCATAAACTTCGGGCGGTTGAGTGCGCAGCATCAGGTCTTCGACCCAGTCGGTCGCAGGCCAGCCAGTGGCGCCACCCGACGCAAGACCCACGCAAAGCGGTGTCTCGCCATCTTCGACCATCTGATCCATCAGAGCCTTGAACTCTTCCATGGTCTGCGGAACTTCGTAACCAAAGTCCTCGAAATTCTCGGGGATGTACCAGACCAGCGACTTGACGTTCACATTGAAAAAGAAGCCGTAAAAGTCCTTGGCCCCTTCGGCGTTTTCAAAAGTACCCAGATCGACCCAGGACTGCCCGGCGGCAAAATTATCCTTGATCCAGTCCGCAGACCCTTCGGCAAGAGGTGTCAGATATCCGTTCTTCGCCATGTTCGCGGCCAGACCCGGCTGTGGGAAAACCGTCAGGTTTGGCGCCGAACCAGCGGCAGCGTCGATTAGAATCTGCTGCTCAAGAGAATCCGATCCGACGTAGCTGGAATTCGCTCCGGTGGCCTGATCAAAATAGGCGACCAGATTTTCAAACGACTTCCCCTCGCCTGCAAGCCACGGACCGAAAATGGTCAGGTCCTGGCCGCTCAGATCATGAGCGTCGGCAAATGCCTGAAAACCGTCCCAGTCAAAGCCGCCTTCGCCAACGGGGTGGATCAGCTCACCCTGTGCCTGGGCCGCCCCAGCCACCAAGGCAAATGTGGCCGCACCTGCATAAAGCGCGTTTCTCATGAATCTTCCTCCCAAAAATTTCTAGCGCCTAAGAGACTCAGCATTCAAAGCGCTTTGGATTTGCCGTTTATCCGTTAACATCTTCCCTCTGTCAATAACCCCGTTGCAAACTTAAAAACTAAAGAAGCTTGCGGAAACAGGTTGACGGAAAGGGTATTTGCCCACACAACAGGGAACAAACAGAAACTTGAAAGCGCTTTGAATCACCATGAACCTAAAGCAGCTCTCAGAAATCCTTGCCCTTTCGCAGACGACCGTCAGCCGCGCGCTGAACGGCTATCCCGAAGTGAGCGAGGAAACCCGGATGCGCGTTCAGGCGGCCGCTGCGAAGCATGGCTATCGCCCGAACAGTCGCGCCAAAGGGCTGGCGACTGGCAAATCCATGGTGATCGGGCACGTGATTCCCAGTTCGTCCCAACACGAGATGGTCAATCCGATCTTTGGTGACTTCGTTGCCGGCGCTGCGCGAACATACGGCGTGCATGGCTATGACATGATGTTCACTACGGCCGATGATACCTCGCTCGAAGGGACTTATCGCAGCCTGTTTCAACGCGGCGCCGTGGATGGTGTCGTATTGCAAGGCCCAAAGGTCAACGAGCGGCGCATCGAGTTGCTAAACCAGATGGCGGTGCCGTTTATCGTACACGGACGTTCCACCGGGATAGATGCAGAGTATGACTGGATTGATGTGAACAACAAAAGTTCATTCCAGCGCGCGACGCAGTTTCTGATCGATCTGGGGCATCGACAGATTGCTCTGATTAACGGGCTTGAGGATATGGATTTCGCACAGCGCCGCCGCGCCGGGTACCTTCAGGCCCTGGAACAGGCAGGCTTGACGCCGGACCCGCAACTGATGCGCAGCGCCGAGATGACCGAGGTCTACGGACATCAGGAAACCCGCAATATGCTGCAGCTGGATACTCCGCCGACAGCCATTCTGGCATCTTCGATGATTTCAGCGATCGGTGTGCGGCGAGCATTGGACGAGGCCGGGCTTCGGATTGGCCGGGATGTCTCGGTCATTGCTCATGACGATGACCTTTCGTACCTAAAAAACGGGCAGGATGTGCCGATTTTCACAGCAACGCGGTCCTCGGTCAGACAGGCAGGAGAGTTGGCCGCGGAAATGCTGATCGAGCGGATCAAGTCGCCCAACGACCCGGTTAAAACCAAATTGCTTGAGGCGGAGCTGGTCGTCGGCACGTCCACTGGCCCTGCGCCCAACAGGATGTGACGATGCAGTATAAACGCAGTGATTTTCCGTCGGATTTTGTCTTTGGAGTCGCCACCTCGGCCTATCAGATCGAAGGGCACGCCCAAGGCGGGGCCGGTTCGACGCACTGGGATACGTTTGCGGCGACGCCGGGCAACGTGGTGCGTGGGGAAAACGGCGATCTGGCCTGTGATCACCTCAACCGGTTTGAACAGGACCTCGATCTTGTGCGCGACGCAGGGTTTGACTGCTATCGCTTCTCGACCAGTTGGGCACGCGTGATGCCCGAAGGGCGCGGGGCCATCAATCAAGCAGGTTTGGATTTTTACGACCGCTTGGCTGACGCGCTATTGGAACGTGGCATCCGCCCCTGCGCGACGCTTTACCACTGGGAACTGCCATCGGCTTTGGCTGATCTGGGCGGTTGGCGCAACCGGGATATCGCCGGTTGGTTCGCAGATTTCACCGAGGTCATCATGGGCCGGATCGGTGACCGGATGCACAGCGTTGCCCCGATCAATGAACCGTGGTGTGTCAGCTGGCTGAGCCATTTCGAAGGACACCACGCCCCTGGACTACGGGACATACGAGCAACAGCGCGCGCCATGCACCACGTCCTGCTGGCCCATGGCAACGCCATTCAGACAATGCGTGGGTTGGACATGTCCAATCTTGGCGGCGTGTTCAATCTGGAATGGGCCGAACCCGCTGACGACAGTCCCGAGGCCCAACAGGCCGCTGCGCTTTACGATGGTATCTACAACCGGTTCTTTCTGGGCGGCGTGTTTCACAAAGCCTATCCGCAGAACGTGCTGGAAGGGCTGGAACCCCACCTTCCGTCCGGTTGGCAGGATGATTTCGACACCATCGGCACCCCCGTCGACTGGTGCGGGATCAATTATTACACCCGCAAACTGATCGCCCCTGCGGACACGGCCTGGCCCGGTCTGACCGAAGTGCCGGGCCCCTTACCTAAAACCCAAATGGGATGGGAGATAGACCCCGCCGCCCTAAGTCGGTTCCTGGTCCGAACAGCGCGCGAATATACCGGAGACCTGCCGATCTACGTGACCGAGAACGGCATGGCCAGCCCGGAACGTCGACAAGACGAAGATCGCATCAGCTATCTTGACCAACACTTTTCCGCTGTTCAGGACGCCCTTAACCAAGGTGCGCCGGTCAAAGGGTATTTTGTGTGGTCCCTGTTGGACAATTACGAATGGGCCTTGGGATACGAAAAGCGCTTTGGCTTGGTGGATGTGGATTTCGACACGATGAAACGCACCCCCAAAGCTTCGTACCTTGCGTTGAAAGAAATGCTGGCCTGAGACCGCACTGATGCATCAGGGAAACTGGCCGACACTCGATTTCAACCCAGTCTTAACCCAAACGTTTCTTGAATCTAAGCGTTGCAGCCAACAATCCGAAAACGGCAAAGCCTATCATCCAAAGGATTTCCCAGCGCAATTCGTATAGTGAAGCGTCACGCAGGACGACGCCGCGGATCATGTCCATGAAATGCGTTGCTGGCAGGACTTGCGCGATGATCTGGACCGTTTGCGGCATACCGTCAAAGGGAAACATGAACCCTGACATCAGGATCGACGGCAAAAGGATAAAGATGGTCATCTGCATCGACTGAAGCTGATTTTGGGCGAGTGTCGAGATGACCAGCCCCAGAGAGAGGCTGGCAATGATGAACAGCAGCGTCACCACCAGCAAAGTGCCCAGCCCGCCATTTATAGGGACATCAAACAGAACGTGCCCAAGGCCCAGGATGATCACCACCTGAATAAGACCAAGAAAAATGTAAGGGATGATCTTGCCGACCATCAGTTCGATCGACTTGATCGGAGTGTTGATCAGCATCTCCATATTGCCACGCTCACGCTCGCGCACGATGGCTGCCGAGGTGAACAAGATCATCGTCATGGTCAGGATAACACCCACAAGGCCCGGCACGATGTTTACGGCGGATCTCTGTTCGGGGTTGAAGTACAGCGTCACCTCGAATGTAGGAACCTGCCGGTTCGGTGGCAGTTTCAGCAGTTCGGTTAAAGGCATCGTCCGCAGGGATTTGATCGCGCTTGCGACCATCGTGTCCGAGCCGTCAACGATCCAATGGGCGACAGGCCGGCTGCTGGTCAGATCGGTTGAATCGGGCAGACCAAGCCCGACAGAAGGGCTGCGCGCAAGTCGCTGGCTGACATCCGGTGGGATGATCAGCGCGGCACGCACGCGGGACTCGGTGATCGCGCGCTCCGCCTCTTGCGGGGTCGTCAGTTCTTCGGTGATCGTCACGACCTGCGTGGCTTGAACGATTTGTGCCAAAGTGCGGGACAGCTCGGTTCTGGACTGATCCACCAGCGCAACCGGAACATGACGCAGGTTGGTGTTGATCGCATAGCCAAACAACAGCAACTGGATCAGAGGGATCATGATCACCATCGCAAAGGTCATCTTGTCCCGACGCAGTTGGAGCAATTCTTTCTTCAAAACGGCGGCAATTCGGCGCGGCGAGATCATTGTTCCGGCTCCCTCGTCGCACTTACAAAGACGTCTTCCAGATTTGGTCGTTGTGGCGTCAGCGACAGGCCCTGAAACGCGCCAAGTTGGCCGCGCAACATGTCCACTGGCTGAGGTTCGGACTTGTCCACCAACACGCGCAGGCGTGAGCCAACTTGCGCGGTCGACAGGATTTTGGGCTTGCCGTCCAGCGCATGTTTGACCTTTCTCAGATCCGGCCCCTCAACCTCGACGACATCGGCTTGCAGATCATCCATCAACTGGCGCGGAGACCCATCCGCCTTTTTTACTCCGTGCTGCAGGATCGCCAAACGGTGGCAGCGCTCTGCCTCATCCATGAAATGCGTGGATACGATCATCGTCGCGCCCTGATCGACCAGATCGAATAATTGTTCCCAGAATGTCCGGCGTGTTTCGGGATCAACGGCAGAGGTCGGTTCGTCCAGAAACAGCAGCTTTGGTCGGTGCATGACAGTTGCCGCAAGAGCCAGCTTTTGCCGCTGACCACCGCTCATGCTGCCGCTGAGCTGATGGACATTCGTCGTCAGATCATAGGTGTGCAGCAACTCGTCAATCCGGTCTTTCGCCGACCTAACGGGAATGCCATAGATTTCTGCCGCGAACCTCAGATTTTCCAGCACTGTCAGGTCGCGGTAATAGGAAAAAATCTGGGTCATGTACCCGATTTCATTCTTCAGCGGCTCTGCTGCTTCGGGCATGGACTGACCCAGAACAGAGATCGCGCCGCTGCTGGGCGTCAGCAACCCGGTCAACATGCGCATAGTCGTTGTTTTGCCACAGCCATTAGGGCCTAGAAACCCGTAGATCTGGCCTGTTCGTATCTCAAGATCCAGATTGTTGACCGCTGTATTCTCACCAAAACGCCGGGTCAGCCCCTGCGTCGAGACGACGACATCATTCATGGCATGGGAACCTGCACTGGCACTCCGGCAGGTAAGTCAGGCGATGCGTTGGGCAGGTCAATCTCGGCCAGATACACAAGCCGCGTCCGGTCATCCTTGTTCAAACCGTAATAGGGCGTGAACGATGCGTCGTCGCTGATCCATCGGATGACGCCATCCAGTGGATGGTCGAGCCCATCAACGCGCACTTCCAGCGTGTCGCCGGGCTTTAGATTAACGCGATGCGGTTCGGGCAGATAGACGCGCGCATAGGGTGTTTGGCCTGTCACCATCACGGCGACCGGGCTGCCATACGTCACACGTTCCCCAAGGTTCCAGGGCAGCGAATCCAACACCCCATCGCGGGTCGCAACAACCGTCAGGTCATCCAGAACCGTCTGTTCGGCTTCGACCGAAGCCCTTGCCGCCCTTACATTGGCCTCGGCAACCGCCAGGTCTTCGGGACGGGTGCCGTTTTGAAGTTCGTTCAGGGATTCCTGAGCGCTGGCCAATTCGGCCCGTGCAGAATCTCGCAGAGCCAGATCATTTGCAACCTGCGCCTCTGTTACAACCGAGTTTTCGACCAGCCGGGCGTTTCGGTCATAAATGGCCTCAGCATCGGCCAGCCGCGCGACAGCACCGGCGACCTTGGCTTCAGCAATCGCAATCTCTTCTTCTCGCGGCCCAACCTGTAACTTCAAAAGTGTGGCCTCTGCTTTTTCAAGCTCGGCCTGCGCCAGATTCAGTTTCGCGGTTTGCAAAGTCGGATCAAGCTGAACCAGTGTGTCGCCCGCCTTGACGACGGTCCCCTCGGTAACAGGCAAATCGACAACGATTTCGTTGGCGGTTGCGGTCAAAGCCACCCGGTCCCGGGCCAATACGCCCAGGGCCACACTGGTATCGGAACCAGAGCACCGATCAAGAAACGCCGGCAATATTGCCGCGAATATCAAAGGTATAGGGATCGACATATTCAGCAAGGCATTCCTCCCTTCACTTGCCCGCGCACGCGTCGGGACTGCCCTCAAAGCATACAGTCAGGAAATCCAATTTGTATATACCGCCCACCGGCCACATTTGGCTGAACATAGTCATCTGGGCAGTCGGCCCAGCCATTCCTCCAACTTTTGTCCGATCAGATGCGGATTGTCTTCCTGAAGGAAATGAATGCCTTCACCGATATCCACCACTTTGAGGTTTTGGATGGTCTGACGGCACCAGGACACCTCGGCCGGGCCAATGGTGCCTCCGGGCGTGGCATGGAACATAAGCATCGGGGTCTGGGTTTTGCCCAGCCAGCGGCTGTAACCGCTAACGATATCATGAACATCCGTAGGTTTTCCGTCGATTGGTATTTCACACGGCCAGACCCGCACCGGTTTTCGACTGCGCGCTGTGGGGAAAGGCGCGCGGTAGTGCGCCATCTCTTGCGGTGTCAAATCGCGCACGATGGCGCTTGGCAGGATTTTCTCGACGAACATGTTGAGCCCCGAGATCATCATCCACCCCAAACCGGGCGTTCGCATCATCCGAAACCCGGCGCGGAAATCGGGCGGGAATCCGGCCCAACTCATCGGGCGAACGACGCCTTCCATGAACGCGATACCGCGAATGTTCTCGGGATGCCGGTGGGCATAGTGAAAACCCAGCCCCGAGCCCCAGTCATGGATAACCAGCGTGACTTCCTTCAACCCCAGCGCCTTGATGAACCCGTCCACGAAAGGGACGTGATCGACAAAGCGATACGGGATGTCGGGCTTGTCTGATTTACCCATCCCGATCAGATCCATGGCGACGGCGCGGCCCCGCCTGGCAGCATAGGGGATTATGTTGCGCCACAAATAAGACGAGGTCGGATTGCCATGCAGAAACAGAACCGGCGGGCCTTCGCCCTCGTCGACATAGTGGATGCGCTGCCCATTCACCTCGACATATTTCGATTCAAATGGGAAGTCGGAAGAAATCGCCTTTTGGGTGGTCATTGAGCGGTCCTCACTGACTTGATCGTCAAATTCAATTATATGGTTCATCAGAATACCTGCGCGCTGAAAGTACTTCAGCCGCGATAGGCGAAATACGCGCGGACCGATGTGGTAAAGGTCAGGCACATGCTGATGATCGCTATGATAAAGCCAATAACCGCGGTCGCCGGTATCGACACCAGAAAATCAAGGGCGATCGCTGCACGGATTCCGATCATGCTTCGCTTGAGGATAGAAACGACGATACCTGCGAAAGTCAGCATGTAACCCAGCATCGTATAGAGCATCAGGTTGGCAGCTTGCGGACCGACCAGTTCTCCGACTTGAAGCCCAAAAAATTTGAAGGCCGCGAAAAACCCAAAGGCCAGCAGGATTTTGAGCGCGTTCAAAATGAAGATCACGCGCAAGGTAACAGGCTTTGAAGCCCCGAATGCCGGGTCGATGGTGGTCATTTCATATCTCCCTTTTCTGATCTGGTTGCGCAGTCGACACGGTAATTGCGGCTGCACTCCAGCAATGCTATCCATGCGGATAGAAATATTACTATCCGCGCGGATAGAAAAGGCAAGGAGAAATCTGTGGCGCGAAAACGCAAGGCGGATCACGACAGTGCTGTGGCGGGTGCGCTCGACCTGTTTTGGCGGCGGGGATACCACGGCGCCAGCACGCGGGAGCTGGAGCAGGAGACGGGCCTGACCCGCTTTACCCTGCAAACCACCTATGGTGGGAAAGAGAAGTTTTTCCTAAAGACTTTAGACACTTATCTGGACAATGCCGAGGCCGGGCATTTTCCCGACCCGAACACTTTTACACTGGATGATCTGGGGGATTGGTTCAGGGGTATTGCTTCGGACGAACGCATGCCGAAGATTGAGGATTCAGGCTGCCTTGCCTTCAATTCGATCAGTTCATTTGACAGAACCGATCAAGAAGTGAATGCCAGAATCGAGAGGTATCTACGTGCGCTGGAGGACCGGTTTTCAGCAATACTTAGCCGTGCCAAGGCGGAAGGGGTCGCGCGAAAAGACCTAGACCCGGATGAAGCCGCGCGGTTGTTGATCGGCTTGTTGCTGGGGCTACACACAATCATGAAAGCGAGGACATCAGACCAGTTCCCGCAAAGCTACGCCGAGGCGGCAGTTGGACTGATCGAGGGGTGGAAAACGCGATAGGCAATGGATCGGGTCGCCGCTGAGTGCCGAAAACCAAGTATGAACGGGCTTTTTTGATTAGAATGCGACACTGGCGGTGCGCATATTCACCCTAATAAATTTGCCATGAGTAAGACCTAAGATCTTTAACGCCTTCCAATTGTAAACGTTTCCAAAACAGAAATTGCGTGGGCATAATGCCCACGCATTTTTTTGATTGGCCGCAATGTTTGGTTTGCCAGCTTCTTAGCGTAGATCGACTTTCGTCAGTTGGCTTCTTCGGCTTCCCCAAAGGTGCTCTGCACTCCGTGCGACGATCGGATGCTGTCGCGCCAGATCGCTTTGATCAGGGCGATACACATCAGCACCATCACCAGAGAGAAAGGCAGCGCCCCGATTACCATCGCGGTTTGGATCGCCTTTAGGCCACCGACCAGCAAAAGAGCAGCCACAACCAAACCCAGCGCAACACCCCAGAAAATGATATGGGGACGCGCCTTTGGACCTTCGTCTCCCGCCGCATTGATTGTGTTGACGATAAGCACCGCCGAGTCCGCCGATGTCACCAGATACGTCATCAGCAGAACAACGATGACGATAGCCATCATCCAGCCCAGCAATTCGCCCAACATGAAGCCGGTCATCGCAAAGATTTTGTCACCATCGGAAGCGCCAAAGATGATGCCGTCAGCGCCGCCATTAAGCTCCAGATCAATCGCGGTTCCACCAGCGAACGCGAACCAGATAAAGCACATCAGCGCGGGCACGATCACAGCACCCAACACAAACTCTCGAATGGTGCGACCACGCGAGATGCGGGCTAGGAACAGTCCAACAAATGGCGCAAATGCGACCCACCAAGCCCAGTAGAATACCGACCAACTGCCTTGCCAGCCTTCCAGGCTGTCCGCGACTCCGCCGGTTCCGTCACCGCGGAAAACGGTAAACAGCATTCCCGGCAGTGCGAGAAGATACTCCCATACACCGATGAACAGAGCGTGTAGCCCAAAGAAGGTCGCTCCGAAGATCAGGAAGAAGGACAGCAGGAAAATCGACAGGGCCATGTTCAGGTTCGACAGCCATTTGATGCCTTTGCCCACACCTGACAGGGCCGACAGGGTCGACGCGCCCATGATCACAACGATCGCAAAGATGATCCCGACCGAGGATGCTGTACCTTCATCATTCAGCAACCATTCACCGATCCCGATCCGGGCCATACCTGCAACGAATTGTTCGACTCCGAAACCCAAAGTCTGCGCAACACCCAGGATGGTCGCAATCACCGCAACGATGTCGATGGCGTGGCCCAACCAGCCCGACAGACTGGAACCAAACAATGGTGTCAGGGACGAACGAATGGTCAGCGGCAATCCGCGGCGATAAGCAAAATAGCCAAGACCCAAGCCGGCTATGGCGTAGGAAGCCCAGGCCGAGAAACCCCAATGCAGGTAAGACCACTTATAAGCGTTCAGAACGTTGTCAGCCGAAGCTCCGGTCGCAAGACCCTGCAGAACCTCGGGGTTGTTCTTGAAATGGTAGACTGGCTCTGCCACGGCCCAGGTCAACATCCCAACACCGATCCCAGCCCCGAACATCATGGAAAACCACGAGAAGTTCGAAAACTCGGGCACGTCGTCTTCCATGCCAATTTTTAAACGCCCTGCTGCGGGCCAGATCGCCAGTCCGATACAAACCAGAACGAAAAGGGCCATGACGTAGATGTACCAACTAGCAAAGTTGGAAAGGATAAAGCTGTTGAAACCGGACAGAACCGTTCCGGCCTGCTCGGGGAAGGCGACCGCCCATATCACAAGGCCGCCTACCGCGAGCTTTGCCGTTACGGTTACGTCGACACTGAATCCCGAATAAAATCCGCTATCTGCAGTTTTAATCGGCAGGTCCGTCAACGGCTCTGGTATTTTTGTGTCATCATTTGACATCTTAGTCCTCCCATTGGATTGCCAGAATTTTTTTTGGTGAAACGGTTCCTCCGTTTTCTTTTGTTTTGTCGAATTTCGCGCCAGTCACGCGTCCAGCGCGACCGGACCTTTTGGCCAACTGCAACAGGCCAGCACATACCCTTGCTCGGTGTCGCCAGGCAGCAAACCACCCATGTCCTGCATGTCGACTTCGCCTTGGGTCAGGCGCACCTTGCAGTTGCCACACACCCCCTGCTGACAGGCGGAATCGATCCAGACCCCAGCGTTGAGCGCAGCCTCAAGCAGGGTTTCCCCTTCATTGGCGTGACCGTGCAGGCCACTAAGCGAGAAATAGACCTCGCCCCCGGTGCCTGCGCTTTCTTCGATCGTGATCTTCTCGCCAAAGCTTTCCTCATAGAAGCCGGCAAACGGAATGACCGAGGCCGCGTCGCGTGCGGCTTTCATGAAGCCTTCGGGGCCACACATGAAAATGCTGCGCTCGGCGTGATCCGGGACAAGACGCTTTAGAAGCTCTGCGGATATCTGACCGGTTTCGCCTTTGAACTCGTTGTCCGCTTCATCGACGACGGTAACGACAGTCACGTTGGCGAACCGACGGTTCAGAAACTCAAGCTGATCGCGGAAGATGATGTCTTTCGGCGAGCGCGCGAAATGCACAAAAACGATGTCATTGGGCAAGGTCACATCGGTGACATACTGCAGCATCGACATAACCGGTGTGACACCTGATCCCCCGGATAGAAACAGTGGTTTGTCGCTGGGAATATCCACCCAGTTGAAGCCCCCGGTGATGTCGGCAATCTCAACTTCGGTTCCAGGGGTCATCTGATCGTTCAGATAGTTGGACACTACCCCGCCGGGCACCCGCTTGACGGTGACCTGAATGTTGTGGGGCCGCGTTGGCGTGGACGAGATCGAATAAGCGCGCACCTGTTGTGTGCCGTCGATGTCAAAGCAAAACGTCACATACTGACCAGGCTTGAAATCGAAGCTGCGGCTTTGGGTGTCTTCAAATACGAAGGTCTTGCTGTCATGCGTTTCGTCGATCACAGCTTTGCAGATCAAAGTGGCTGGCCCACCCGAGTAGCAGGGTTGGTTATTGGCTGAACTCAGTGAAAACGGACTGTCCGTTGCGACGAGCATCTTGCGGAAACCTCCAGAATAGGGTTCGCGCGAGAATAATTATGGGGAAACTCGAGGAAACGGCCCAGAATTGCGGTATCAATCGGTTAAACCGATTGATCGCTGTTGCACCAATTCTTTGAATAGCGCCACCGCTTGCGCCACCAGCGGGTCGTGCCGTTTCCGCATATGAACTATTGAATAGATGGGCTGCGGCATGACCGGCGCATCTTCAACGCGTCGCAAGCCCGAACCGTTCTCTAACAGACCCGGGGCAGCAAAACCGGGAAAATATGCCGTTCCACCATTTTTTTTCAAAAAGTCCAACGCCAGATCATCGCTACCTACAACTGTCGAGCTTTGAGGTTGGTCCGAAAAAGCCTCATCATGCTGGCGATCAAAATAGGATGTGTAGGCCACATTAATGTAGCGGGACCAATTCACATCGCCGAAGTGATCGCAATCGGTCGACAACATCACATAGTTTTCGCTACCCAGTTCGGCGACGTGCATGTCAGGCACCCGCTGCGGTACAAAAACAATTCCGATGTCGGTCTCGCCCGTCAGGACATCGCGCTGTATTTGCTGCGAAAAGTTGGCCTCTAGATAAAGGTCAAGGCGCGCGGTCCGTTCCCGGACTTTATGCGCCCAGTCAATCAGAACGGATCGCGCAAGACTGAACTGAACCGAAATTCGCAGGCGCTGTCTGTTGCCTGCGGTACCAGCCTCAACATCGCGCCGCGCCAGGCTCCAAGCGGCCAGCAGCGACCGGCAATGGGTTTCAAAGCGCCGCCCGGCGGCTGTCGGCTCGGCCCCGCCGCGACCACGTTCAAACAAGCGCGTGTCGAGTTCCTGTTCCAACTGTCGGATACGGGCGCTGACCGTGGATTGGGTCACGTTGAGACGTTCGGCCGTCCGGTTGAAGTTCCGTGTTTCCAGAACGTCCAAATAAGTGATCAAGAGGTGGCGATTCATTTAATCGATATTATCGATTGATACGCAATTTTCAATTGTATTTATTTGCCTAATTATCGCCGATATCAATCGCCTTTGAACAAGAAAAAACGCCCGCGCATTCGGCGCCAGCAACAGGAGAAGTTCATGTTCATCGTTGATTGCGACTGCCACAATTACTGGTGCAGTGCCACGGTTCTGGAACCTTATATGGAGGGTCTTTTCAAAGACATGTTCGTCCGGGGAGAGCGCACAGGGCCGCGCGGTGCGTTTCCTCATGGCCACCGTCCCTGGTTCCACCCCGAAGGCTTTGCCCGGCATGACGTGAACCCGATCGAAGAAGACGACAACTATTTGATCATGAAGGAAAAGCACCTCGATAAATACAAAATCGACGCAGCGATTCTAACCGGGGACGAACCTATCGAGGCTTCGACGCTGGCCAACCCCTATTATGCCAACGCGCTGTGCAAAGCGTACAACGATTACATGATCGACTATTGGCTACCCAAGGATGAACGGTTCTGGGGTTCCATTGTGGTGGCACCGCAGGATCCGCACCTAGCCGCTGCTGAAATTCGCCGGGTTGGCGGGCATCCTCGCATTGTTCAGGTTCTGGTAAGCCACGGCGCAGCACGCCCATACGGCGATCCCTTCTACCATCCGATCTATGAAGCCTGTGCCGAAATGGGTCTGCCATTCGCCATGCATCTTGGCGGACAGGGTGGCATCAACTCGACACCCATCGGGGCCGGGCCTTCGACCTTCTTCTGGGAAACTCACGCGATCCTACCGCAGACAGCAATGACCCACATGGCCAGCCTGATCGCACACGGCGTGTTCGAGAAATGGCCCGAGCTGAAGGTGGTGATCATCGAATGTGGCGTCGCCTGGGTGCCTTCGGTCCTGTGGCGTCTGGACGCCAACTACAAGGCGCTGCGCAAGGAAACGCCATGGCTCAAACGTCTGCCATCCGAATACTTCAAGTCCAACATCCGCATGTCGACCCAACCCTTGGAGCAACCGGCAAACATCCAACATCTGTGGGCCACGCTTGAGGCTATGGATGGCGAGAACACCCTGATGTTTGCGTCAGACTATCCGCACTGGGATTACGACGACGTCAACAAACTGCACGTTCCACCCGCATGGCGCGAGAAGATCTTCGGGCTCAACGCGCTGGACGTCTACACCCGCCTGCCGCGCCCAATGGCGCATGCCGCTGAATAACGAAGGTACCTGCGACCATGGCAAACAAGCATTTCGCCTGCAAAACTGACGAAGTTCCCAGCGATGCAGCAAAAATCGTAACTGTTTCGAACATGCCCATCGGCGTCTTCAGACTGGAAGATGGCTACCACGCCCTGCTCAATATCTGCCCTCACAAAGGCGCTGCTCTATGTGAAGGCCCGGTCTGCGGCACGACCCGTGAAACCGACGCGACCGAGTTCGTATATGACCGCGTCGGTGAGATCGTCCGCTGTGCCTGGCACGGCTGGGAATTCGATATTCGCAGCGGCGAGTTCCTGGTGGACTCGTCCATCAAGACCCGCCGCTTTGACGTATCGCAAGAAGGCGACGAGCTTTACGTCCACATCTGACGACCCTTACCGGAGCTCCCTCCGATGTGAACAACTGATCCGTGTCCGTTGTGACCAACTGGCGCTGCCCAATATACCGGGTAGCGCCTTTTTTCCCGGCTGCTGCTATTCTTAGATAAACCTTTATGGGCAGGCATGTGCTACATGTCCTAGAGACAGATTCAGAAAGCCAAGGAAAAGCTGTACCCCGATTGTTGGACGTGTAATGCACCGGAATAATGTAAACCTGATTGGCGCTGGAAAAGTCGGGAAGACATTCCTGGCTTTGCTGAACGATTCAGAAACTTTCCAAATACAGGACGTTCTGAGTGCAAGTTTTGCTTCCGCTCAAGAGGCCGTCAAAGAAGTTGGAACAGGCCGCGCCGTGGAACATTTGTCGGATCTTCGGCCCGCAGATCTTTGGATCCTTGCAGTCCCTGATACCAAAATATCTACGGTTGCGTCTGACTTGTCCGCTGAACTCTCTGGGGCGGATGCGACCCAAAAATCAGTTGTTTTTCATTGCAGTGGGTTTTTCCCGGCCGATGAGATGGCACCATTGCGCCAATTGAACTGGAGTCTGGCAAGCATGCATCCGGTCCTGTCTTTCGCTGATCCCGCTAAGGCCAAGGAGCAATTCAACGGTGCGCTTTGTGGCCTGGAAGGAGACGAAGACGCCTTGACCTTCCTGCGACCTGTACTGGAATCCTTGGGGGCTGAGTGTTTCTCGATCCGCTCTGAGGGCAAAAGCCTTTATCATGCTGCGGCCGTGATTTCGAACAACTTCGCCGTCGTTTTGCAGGCGATTGCGCGAGAAGCCTGGACCGAAGCTGGTGTGACCAGTGATGTCGTTGAACGTCTGAATGCAAAACTGCTGGATAGCACAGTTGAAAACGTAAATGCCCTTGGACCACAACATGCGCTTACGGGCCCCGCGGCCCGGGGTGACGAAAATGTTGTTACATCTCAAGGTGAAGATGTCGCGCGCTGGCATCCCGTCGCAGGCGAAGTTTACCAAACACTAAGCGATCTGGCGCGCGCACTTAAGCTATATGGTTCGACCAGATAGTACCTGCCCCCGGTGCGTCCACTCCACCCTTCGACCGCAACCCGTTCACAACCATCGCCGTATTCTGGAAATGGTCTGTGACGCACCGCCTTCCTGATCATTTTGTTGATCGTAACTGGGTTGCTGATAGCCTACCCAAAATCGCACTGTTCCTGCCGGAACTGGCCTATCGCTGAACCAAAAGAAACGGAGAAATCATGTCGGGACATGGTTATGAATCTGGTCGTCTGAACCTGCCTTTTGTTGGTATCTCAACCTTTGGCAAAAAACCCTATGTTGAAAACTGGGACGAGATTGACGCCGATGTGGCCATCTTAGGTGCGCCATACGACTTCGGCTGCCAATTCCGCTCGGGCGCACGGTTTGGTCCGCGTTCGGTACGCGAAGCTTCAACCTTGTTCAGCTTCGGCCATGCCGGAGCCTATGATCACGAAGATGACGCCACATATTTGGGCGAAGACGTACGCATCGTCGATCTGGGCGATGCCGACATTATTCACACCAAGACCGAAGAAAGCCACGCCAACATCGAATATGGCGTCAGGAAGATCCTCGACGCGGGTGCGATCCCTGTCACCATCGGCGGTGATCATTCGGTCAACATCCCCTGTATCAATGCCTATTCCGAGGATTGCGCCAAGAACGGCCCGATCCACGTGATCCAGATCGATGCACATCTGGATTTTGTGGACGAGCGCCACGGAGTCACTGTCGGCCACGGCAACCCAATGCGCCGCGCAATCGAGAAAGACTACGTATCCGGCATGACCCAATTGGGAATACGCAACGTGTCGTCCACCGCAAAAGAAGGCTACGATGACGCCCGCGCCCGCGGGTCAGACATTCTGTCCGTTAGGCAGGTTCGCAAGCTTGGTACCCAAGGCGTACTGGATCGCATCCCAGAAGGCAGCCGCTACTACGTTACCATCGACATTGACGCCTTCTGCCCCTCGATTGCTCCGGGTACAGGAACGCCCAGTCACGGTGGGTTCCTGTACTATGACGTGTTGGAAATCCTGCAGGGGCTGAGCAAACGTGGAGACGTGGTCGGCATCGATCTGGTCGAGGTGGCCCCGGCCTATGACCCCTCGGAAAGCACTCAAATCCTGGCAGCGCAGCTACTGCTGAACTTTATCGGCTTTATCTTTCACAATAGAAATTAGTTTTTCTTCCGGCGGCTATTTCCTCGCGAAATTTAGCTGCAAACTGACATGCATCAACCGTGCATGCTGGGTGTTCTGCTGCAAAGAATTGCTTAGGCCAAACCATACTATATGGATGATGGTGTTGCGTCGTCAGCCCCAAGAGGTGACGAAACCTGAGAACGGCGGTGAGAAAGTCGACCACGGTAGCGGCGGGATAACCCTGCTGCGGGCGGCGTAAAAGTCGTCCATCTTTGCCCTTCTTTT